>DKAX01000134.1 GCA_002450975.1 Proteobacteria bacterium UBA6915 | reverse complement strand
GGGCGGCGGCTGGTTGGCAGATAAGGGCATCCTCGACTTCGCCGGTGGTACCGTAGTACACATCAACGCCGGTATCGCCGGTCTGGTGGCTGCCCTGGTATTGGGCAAACGTAAGGGCTATCCCACCACTGCCATGCCGCCGCACAACCTGGGTCTGACCCTGATCGGTGCCTCCATGCTGTGGGTAGGCTGGTTCGGCTTCAACGCCGGTAGTGAACTGGCTGCCGACAACGTCGCCGGTATGGCCATGGCCGTCACCCAGATCGCTACCGCTGCCGCAGCCCTGGGCTGGATGTTCAGCGAGTGGATGTCACATGGCAAGCCCAGCGTGTTGGGTATCGCCTCCGGCGCCGTCGCCGGCCTGGTTGCCATCACACCCGCCTCCGGTACCGCCGGTCCCATGGGTGCCCTGGCCATCGGTCTGGCCGCTGGTGTCGGCTGTTTCTTCGCCGCCACCAAGTTGAAGCGCGCCCTGGGGTATGACGACTCCCTAGATGTGTTCGGTGTACACGCCGTGGGCGGCATCATCGGTGCCATCCTCACCGGCGTGTTCGCTGCCTCTTCCTTGGGTGGTTCCGGTCTGCCGGAAGGCGCCACCATCGGCTCACAGGTCGGCGTACAGATCCTGGGCGTACTCGCCACTATCATCTACACTGCCGTGGTCAGCTTCATCATCCTCAAGGTGGTGGATGTCCTGATCGGTCTGCGCGTCAGCGACGAAGAAGAGACCATGGGTCTGGATCTCTCGCTGCACGACGAGCGTGGATACAATCTATAAAAAGCACTGACTCTTCATCCCTTGCGACGGGCCTTCGGGCCCGTTTTTTTTGTCCGTTGCTTTGGTGGTATGTAATTGGGCTATGTAACTTGCCAGTTTTCGGTGGGGCTTTAGCGGGTTTATACTCGCTACAATCCGATCTGGATTTATGTTGTTTGATAAATAGAACTGTTTTTAAATGTGGTACAACAGATAACGTTTGGATTTTTTAGTGAAGTGACATTGTGATCCTGGAAATGATGGTTGTATTCTTTTGCGTATGATTTTGGGGTATAAAGTGAATGGTGTGTCTGTGTTGAGACTATTGTTTTTTACTGTAGGTGGAATATTTTTCGCTATGGGTTTGGATACATATTTTGAATGCAAAAGTGTTTTGAAGTATGAAGCGACTAATGGTGAAATTACGTATATTAATTTGACACTTTTGGAGCAAAAGCCTCGTAATGGCAAATTTGTGTTATAACCGGATGTTCGATATAAATATATTGTAAATAACAAAGAATATGTAGGTTTAAATATATATGTGCATGACGTCTATTTATGGTCTCCTGGTGGTATTGCAAAAGCGTTGAAAGGGTATCAGAAAGGGGATTTTGTGTGGGTGTACTATGATAGTAGTTCGCCGGAAAAATCAGTTTTGTTTAAGAAGGTTGAGTATAGGTGTGCATACATGCTTTTTTTTGTAGGACTGATCATCTTGGTAATTGGTGGCGTGCTAAATAAGTTGAGTGACTTTGTCTTTTTGTATTTGATGCGTTCGCGAAATATAGAGAAGGTCAAATTTAGGTAGGGTGGGCACATTTTGGTGCACACCAACAACCAATGCTAATTAGGTAAAGATTGACCCAGAGGCAATAGGTATGACTTGGTGGTCAAACAGTTTTATGAAATTATATGGGTAAGTGTGGGGATATGAGTCAGCACTATATTTCGCCTAAGCCTGACTCAAGTGGAAGGCATGGGTACAAATGTGTGGTCCCTAAAATCTGGCGAATGATAACAACAAAGGGGGCAAAAGCGCCCCCTGTAAAAATTAGATATACCACTTTATTGATCAACCCAGACCATCCAATTGATACGCATGGCGTTAGTGACACCGTTTGGACCTGGTGCGGTATCGGTATAGTATTGATAAGTAAATCCCGTATTACTCGGTGCAGCGCTGGTAATACGTATACTCGTCGTCGCGCTGCTACCTTCCATTGTCGCTACCAGACTGGCATAGAGAGGTATGGGTTGGGGGAATGTAATCGTACCGCTATTAGCGATAACCTCATTTCTTCCTATGTAAAGTAACCGTGACCCAAAGACTATCGGATCTGTGTCGGCTGGTTCAACTGCAATCCAGTGAATTTTGTAGGCGGCCACGCCAGCATTGCTATGTGTTGTAGCAATAGTCATGGCCGTTTTGTTGAAACTGAAAACCTTGGCACTCGTCGGACCGTCATTATCCATGGATTCATCGACTGTAACGAAGATGATAGGATCTACACCGAAAGTCTCCGGGAAATTGATTGTGCAAGGTGAGCAGTTGCCGTTGGCGGCTGGGTCAAATACACCAGACATGATTTTACGAGTTTCTCCGCCTTGGGTAGGTACTGTAAATATCCCTTCTTCCATGGCAATCCAGGACACTGTATCTGCCGCTGTTGCGTTATTATATCCCCAGCAACCCCAGCCGATACGGGATAGGCCGCGCAAGCTAATGTGGCAATGGGTTGCACCACTCGCATCTGGTTCGCCGGGAGATAAAACAACCACCGGCGGGGCTTGAAACTCAAAAGGAAATCCGACGGCTCCCGTATAAGTGCCGGTTGATTTGCCTGCACTGATTCCACCAATGAAAAGGGGAATACCAATTGGGCGACCCATCTGAAGGCCGTTAATGGCGCCATTGACGGATAGATTGCCGTCTAAATGGGTCTGGCCGGTTACGGCTAGATCACCATTCACTTCGCCGCCGGACAGTGGCAGGCGTTTGTCCACAGCGCTTTTCAGCGCGGAGAAATTACTATTGACCTCGGCTGCCTTGGCGCTGGTGTTTTCTTTAAAGACGAAGGGTATTTGAGTTTCCTCTGCCAGCACGCCTGGTGCTAAAAGTGCTGCGCCTAAAATAGACGCAAAATAAAAGACAGAAATAGGCTTGTTGTACATTCCCGCTCCCCATTTTTTAATGTTGTTAGTGGGGTTGATTATATAGTGGGATTTGTTAAATGCTAGCAATAAAATATGGTTTTGCTACGGTGCATAGGCAGGCCTTACAAGTTGGTATTAGTACGCGATCTATCAACAGGTCATCGATGATAGTGGTCTGTGTACGGATGCTGTGCTTCAAAGTAACAATTAAGGCGATTTGCCAGAAATGAAATAACATCTGTAATAGCCATTCTTCTTTTTCCCCGATGTAATCGTGCGCTACTACGGCATCGTACAGGTTTAAATAGTACCAGCCAATTCACGCAAAAAATTTACCGTATTCCAGTTGCGCGTGTGGCCGTTGTCTTCAAGGCCTTCTCTCGTTCCCACGCTTGCGCGTGGGAATGCATACGGGCATGAGGCAGAGGTCGGTATGGGTTCCCACGGTGGACCGTGGGAACCAGGAATAGCATCTGACGATGCCTCTAGTCTAGCTCTCGCAAGTCTCAGCCAGTTGCAGCAATTTATTCACCGTGTTCCAGTTTCTGGTGGTGGCCGTTGTCTGTAATGCTTTTTCAAAGAAATTGTTGTGCAGTTTGCTTTTCCCTGTACCGTTGGCATAGTGGAGATAGACTGCGTCGTTGGTAACGAAGAATTCCTCCTGATTGGGAGTGGTGGTGGGTAATTTTTCTATCAGATCTTGTGCTGGTTCATGTTTGAGGAAAATGGTGTGCAATCGCGCCGGGTCTATGCCGGTTCGTTTGCTGAACGGGTTGTTGTTCACGATGGCGGCGAATTCGGCCTGTGTCCACAACAGTACATCGATCGGGTATCCAAAATGTTGCTTGATGGCCTGGGTGATTTGCTGCGCCAATTTTTTCGGGTTGACGGTTGCGCCACGAAATACCACGTTGCCGCTTTGAATATAGGTCGTCACCTGTTGCAGGCCCAACGATTCGTAAAGGGATTTTAACTCCTGCATGGGGATCTTGTTTTGCCCGCTGACGTTGACGGCGCGCAACAGGGAGATGTAGGTGTTGTCGGCCTTGGGCAAGGTTCACTCTCCGGTCGGCGTGCACATGGTATAGCGTAGCCGGTTGTTGCTTTCTTGTTGATCGATAAACACGACATGCACGCGACCCTCGTTGTCGGCGGTCAGGATGGGTTGCGCCTGGTTGCCGGCGGGGTCGTGATCGGCCAGCAGTTTGTCGTCGCTCCATTGGCCTTGTTCACGCCAGCTGTACCAGACATCGGAACTGGCATCGCGGCTGTCGTCCCAGGCGGCCATGAGGGAGCCATCCTCCAGCAAGGCGAGGGTGGGATGCCACTGCGGCGTGTTATTGCCGAATAAATCCTGCACCAGTTCATTGTCGCCGAATTTGGCACCACCGTTATTGCTGACGGCCGCGTAGACATCATAACCGCCTTCGAAGTCGCGTTTATCCAGCCAGACGGCGGCGACGCGCTGTTCGCCATCGCTGGTCAGGACCACACGCATGGCGCCGGTGCCCTTGCCGAACTTGGCGCTAGGTGGCGGGCGGAATTTGTTCAGGGTCGTTGATGGCGCAAAGGCCTTGCCATGGGGGGCGTGGCTGATGTGGATTCGGGTCGAGCCGGAGCGCCTGTCTTCCCAGGCGACGGTCATACCCGCTCTGCTGACGGCGATGGTGGCGTAGTTCTGGTCGGCATCGACCTTCGTCTCCACGATTTTCAATGGGTCGGCGTTTATCTTGAGGTTACGGGTATCGACATTTTCCTCTGTCTTGATGTGCAACTGACGATAGACGATTTGATAGTGGTTCTGCCGTTTCTCCGACCAGACGGCGATGGGTTGGCCGTCCTGTGCCAGGCTCAGGCTGACCTGGCGCGCCGGTTTTTCCGACAGGCGGGCGATGGGACCTTGACCGATTTCATTGACGACGCGGGCAAAGATCGCCTGGTTTTGTTCCCAGGCAACCAGGAAGGTGAACTCCTCCAAGGGAACGATGACGGCCTCATAGGCGGCCTCGCCCTGGGTGACGGTTTGCAGTTGTTTGAACTTGTCATCGCGCCCGCCCTTAAAGGCGGCCTGGATACGCGGTTTACCGCCACGATCGTCTTCCCAGACGATGGCTACAGTCCCCTCTTCGTTGACGGCCATGGAGCGCCGGCCGGCGGACTCCAGATGGAGGTGGACGCTCTTGGCGGCGCTGTAGACGTCAATGGGTGGGGTGAAATTACAGGTGGCTGACCAACTGAGTCCGGGCAGGGCAAAGGCCGCGGCGAAAACGTGTGTCTTCATGTCTTTCCTGAGAGAAATTCAATAATGGTCTGGTGTTTATAGTGACCGCCCTGAATATAACGATCGAAGTCCTGCAGGTCTTTGATGGTCTTGAATCCGGGCGCGCGCAGGATAACATCGCCGTTGGCTTCCAGGTAGAGAAAAATCGGTGAGGCGTAGACATTGAGACGGGCGCCCAGTTCCATCTCGGTGATGTGTTCCCCACCTGGCAGCACCAGGCGTTCGCCGCCCTCGGCGTCGACATAGATCAGATTGTAGTGTTCGTTATAGAGTTTGTGTATGCCAGCGTCGGAGAAGGTCTCGGTATTGGTCTTGTCGCAATAACCACAACCCAATCGGCCAAAATAGAGAAAGATCTTTTTGCCGTTGGCCGCGGCCTGCTTCAAACCTTCATCGTAGCGCAGGAATGTGTAATCGGGTGGCGGGTCGGAGTGGCCAACGTTGCTATATAGGGCGCAGATAACCAGAACAGATACTGCCAGATGTCTCATAGACAGGCCTCTTATAGTTTTTGACTTTGAAAATAGGCTACGGCCTTTTGCGTCACCCCGGCAATGAAATCTCCTTTGCCGCGTGTGTAGTTTTCCCGGTCGTTGGGAAACTGCCGGCTCAAATCATGTTTGAGTTGCTGATACTCCCGGGCAACATCGTCATGCACAATCAGATAATCACGAAAATAGAGGCGTTGCCAGAGCGGTGAGTCGGGTTCCACCAGGTGGAGGTGATGGCTACGCCGACCTTTGCGATCGCGTTTGATGAACCAGGCGTAGGGCGGATCGAAGTCGGTGCGCCAGAAGTATTCGTAGCCCTGTTGCTCCAGAATAGGGGCGATGATTTGTCGCGACGAGTCGGGCATGCAGATCTCGATCAGCATATCGATGATGGGCTTGGCGCTCATGCCGGGTATGGCCGTGCTGCCGAAGTGTTCGATATGGCCGATGCTCTCCGGCGGCAGGATTCGGCGCAAATTGGCCATCTCTTCTATGAAGCGCGCAGGCCAGGCGGGATCGTAGTCAACCAGCTCGATGGTCTCTGTGACGGCGCGTTGAATACGTTCCTCCAGGGTGAGTGTCATGGGACTCTCCTCCGGTTGTTTACATAGATAGTGAATTCCCTAGCTGCCGTGAAAGGGATTGAGAAACAAAAAGATACACCAGAGTGGTGCGACAGGGTAGTGAAGTTTTGTGAGCTGGTCGTGGTTGGCTGCGGATTTCTATGGGCGCAGTCGTTTTCAAACAGATACATAAAATGCGTGAAATGACCCACAGATTTTATGCCAAGGGGTTCAATACTGGCCTGTGAAGCTCGTTAATAGGGGTAAGTCGATTCAATCAACAACGGATTGAACAATAGAACATAGACGGGAAGGGCGTGTAGCCGGGGTGGTAGCACGAAAGTGCGAATGAAAAATGGTTGCTGCGATGTTCATTGCAGCAACGAAAGAAGTCCGCGAGTCCAACAACTCGTATTTATCGGGACCCTTCGGGGTCCCTTTTTTTTTTACCTGCGTCAGGGCTGCGACGACTGTTTCTTTGCCGGGGGCGGTGGCATGATAAACAGGGCCTGTCCATACTTATTCTGCAGCCAGGTTGTTGTCTCAAAAGTGGCTGAACAAGAAGCGGGTAGAGCGGTTTGTTTGTTCCAGATGAGCGACGCGATATGAAAGTTGAAGAGCGTTTAAAGATCGGACTTGCCCTGGGTAGTGGTTCGGCCCGTGGTTGGTCTCACATCGGTGTCATACAGGCCTTGGCACAGATGGATATTAAACCCGATGTCGTCGCTGGTTCATCCATTGGTTCACTGGTCGGGGCGGCCTATGTCTTGGGACATCTGGAGCGTCTGGATGAGTGGGTGCGCACCCTGACCTGGCGCGACGTCCTTGGCCTGATGGACTTCACCTTCAGCAGCGGCTTTATCGAAGGCGAGCGTCTCATGCAGTTTTTCGCCACGCATATCGAGGATATGGCCATAGAGTCTTCGACCGTGCCTTACGCAGCGGTAGCTACCGATCTCTACAGTGGTCGCGAGGTTTGGTTTCAAGAGGGTTCCATCCTGCAGGCCGTGCGTGCCTCCATCGCCATCCCCGGATTTTTCACCCCGATGCAGGTGGACGGGCGTTTCCTGGTGGATGGTGGGCTGGTCAATCCGGTTCCCGTCTCGTTGTGTCGCGCCCTGGGCGCCGATGTGGTCATAGCCGTCAATCTGAATAACGATGTCATCAAAAAGCCCAAGACCCTGGCCCCGCACTCACCCATGGTAAAGCCTGAAGTCATGAAGGCGGAAAAGACGGTCAATGGCGGTCTGCGCAACCGCCTCAAGGAAGAGGTGATCGACAAGGCGGCCAACCTGTTTAATCGCTGGCGCGGTGAAAGTAACGAGGGGCCGGGCATCTTCCAGGTAATCAGTACATCCTTGAATATCATGCAGGATCGCATCACCCGCAGCCGTATGGCCGGTGACCCGCCCGAGGTATTGCTCAATCCGCGCCTGAGCCGCATCGATTTGCTTGAGTTTCACCGCGCCGAAGAGGCGATTGCCGAAGGGGTGGCGTGCGTTGAGCGCAACGCGGAGTTTATCAAAGAGATCTGCAATCTCTGATTGGGCGATTAGTCGGTCACCCAACCCGCCAGTGTCAGACCGTGTTTGAATTGCTGCAGGTGATATTGATCGCGGAACGGGATCTCCTCCGGCTGCCAACGGTTCTTGGCACTCTCCTTATGCATCGACAGTTCCGTGATTTGCCATTGGGCCTCGTCGGTTTGGTCATTCAGGGCCAGAATGGCCGCCAGCCACAGGCGCAGGCGATGTTCGTCGGGATTTCGGACCAGACCGGCCTGGAAGGCCCGGGTGGCGCTGTCGTAGTCGGCCTGTATAAATTGGCAGATACCCTCGTAGAAGAGGTAGTTGCTGGGATGGATCGGATTAAGACTTTTTGCCTTTTCTATCAGGGGCAATCCTTGTTTGGCACGGCCGCCGAAGCAGAGGCTGGAGCCAAGCAGGACATAGGCATCGGCGTAATTAGGGTCTCGCTGGATGGCCTGTTCCGCCGAGGCGATGGCTTGTTTGTGCTGACGTGTATCGCGTTGTATCAATCCCTGGATAAAGTAGGCCTGGGCCAGGTCGTCATCCAGAGACAAGGCTTGCGCGACCAGTTGTCGTGCCTTTGTTAGCGCTTGTGTTGTGTCGGTCTGCCAACGGTTTTGCCAATCACGTCTATAGGTATTAGCCTGGGCGGCATAAGCGCGGGCGAATGTTGGGTCTAGGGTGATGGCCTTTTCATATTCATTTCGGGCGGCCTGGTTGCCTTCGCGGGTATGGTTGCCAAACTGCTGCAGACCGTTGAGTAATGCGTCATAGGCCTCCAGGCTGCGACTATAGTGTCGGGCGGTGATGTCCGGTGCACTTAAGGTGTGCTTTTGTTGCAGGACCTCATACAGGCGTTCACTGATCTGCTGTTGCAGTTGAAACAACTCAGTATTGTTGCCATCGAAGCGTTGTACCCATAGTTGAAAGCCGCTTTGCGCCTCCGTCAATCTTGCGGTGATGTGCAGTTCGCTGTGCTCGCGGCGCACGCTGCCTTCGATAATGTAGTGCACATCGAGCTGGCCGGCGATTTGTTTGAGGTTTGGCACCTGTTTTTTATAGGCGAAGATGGTAGCTGGCGAGATAATACGCAGGCTTTTATGGCGTGACAGGTCGGTGATCAAATCCTCGGTCATTCCGTCGCTGAAGTACTCCTGGTCG
>DKAX01000126.1 GCA_002450975.1 Proteobacteria bacterium UBA6915 | reverse complement strand
TGGCGGGGATGATGGCGCGGCCGCTGGCGACTTCACTGCGTACGAATTCGGGCGTTATCACATCGGGGATGTTTGCTCCAAAACTCTCGCCTTTGTGTTGGCGCAGCAACTTGGCATAGCGCGGGTCGTTGCGCATCTCCTGCAGCTTCAGGTTTTCACGGATGGCGACATATTCCATCTCGGGGGTGATGATGCCTTTGCGCGCGTAGTGCATCTGCGAGACATTGGCGCCCGCTTTGGCGCGGCGCGGGGTGCGGATGTGTTCGAAGCGTAGGTGTTTCAGCGCCGGGTCGCTCTGGCGCTCGGCGCCATATTCGCTGCTGGGGCCGCTCAGTTGTTCGGTGTCGTCGCGTTCTGCGATCCACTGGCTGCGTACATCGGGCAGGCCCTTCAACAGATCGATCTTCACCTGCGGGTCGGTGTAGGGGCCGGAGGTGTCGTAGATATAGACCGGTGGATTCTCTTCCTGGCCTTGTTCGCTCAGGGTGGGGTGCAGTTGCACCTCGCGCATGGGCACGCGCAGGTCGGCGCGGCTACCGGTCACGTAAATCTTGCGGGAACGGCTGAAGGGTCGGGTGACCTCATCAGAAAGTTGGCTGGTCTTCTTCAGAAATGATTCTGGAATTGCACTCATCTAGTATCGTCCTCTTTGCCTTGTATACACCGGGGACGACCGCGCCAGCAACTACATCAGAAAGGCTTGCGTCTTCTCGCCTTCCCTACGCCAGTATTAGCTGGTTCAGGTTCGATGGGTATTTCTCAGCCCCAACTGCGCATCTCTTGCCACCTGA
This sequence comes from Proteobacteria bacterium UBA6915, assembly GCA_002450975.1. Taxonomy (GTDB): domain Bacteria; phylum Pseudomonadota; class Gammaproteobacteria; order UBA6915; family UBA6915; genus UBA6915. The sequence continues at coordinate 3,022 of DKAX01000126.1, read as the reverse complement.
CCTCATCTGGCGGCAAGACCTGCACGGTTGTCTCTCGGGCACCCCCGGCGGTCGAGCTGTCATGGTAATCCATAGCGGCGGGGTTTTCTAGCGGGTGGGGATTAGGGGTATATATAAAGAATAGGCGGGAAACGGGCAATAGCCCTGGCTAGGCCGGGGAAATCCTTGAATATCAGTAATTACTCACATACTCCCGCCATCTTGCACGCCACGGGCAAACCGCTTACCCTTGGTCCTCTTTGCAACAATCAGAAAGGATTAGTGCGGTGATGAGTGACACCAATAAGCGCGCCCAGGCCCGATTCAATATGATCGAACAGCAGGTTCGCCCGGCCGAGGTCCTGGACCAGGCGGTGCTGGATCTGTTGAACCAGCTTCCCCGCGAGAATTTTGTACCACCCCACTATGCCGACATCGCCTACGCCGACACCTGCATCCCGCTCAACGGCGAGGAGTGCATGTTGCCGCCCATCATGGAGGGGCGTCTGTTGCAGGCCCTGGCCCTCCAGGCCGGTGACAAGGTGCTGGAAGTGGGTACCGGCAGCGGTTACTTCACCGCCTTGTGTGCCAAACAGGCCAAAGAGGTGATCTCGGTAGAGATCAATGCCGAACTGAGCCGCGTCGCCGGTGAGCGCCTGGCCGCCCAGGGCATTAGCAATGTCAGCCTCAAGGTGGGCAACGCCGCCGGTGGCTGGGAGGCGGATGCGCCTTATGACGCCATCGCCATTACCGGCTCCCTGCCCTTTCTGCCCGACAGCTTCAAGCACAGCCTGAAGGTCGGTGGTCGTCTGGTGGCGGTGGTCGGTGACGCACCGGTCATGCAGTGCCTGCTGGTAACCCGTCTGGGTGAGAGCGACTTCATGCAAGAAGTATTGCTGGAGACCGAGGTGCCCATCCTGAAAGAGGCCGCGCAGCCGCAACGTTTCGTATTCTAGATTCGATTCACAACCGCCCCGGCGCTGTAACCAACAGGGCCGGGGCCGGCCTGACAGCTATAACGATTCACAGATCCGAGCCAAAGAAGGGGGGTAAGGACAATGAGGCAAGGTGGCGGTTTGCACACGGGGTGCTTATACCTGGCTTTGGCGCTGGTGTTGTTGGCTGCGCCGCAGGGCGCGTCGGCCCTGGATCTGATCGAGATCTATCAGCAGGCCCTGGTGCAGGACCCGCAATGGCAGGCCACCGAGGCCCAATACCTGGCCAGCCGCCAGGAGCTACCCAAGTACCGCGCCAGCCTGCTGCCCTCGGTCGAGGTCAGTGCCTACCAGGGGCGCAACACCCGCACCGACAGCGACGGCAACAGCAGTGATAGCGATTCGCAGGGCTATGGTGTCAGCCTGAGCCAGACCTTGTATGACTGGGGCGCCATCGCCCGCTGGCGCCAGGCGGGCAGCGAGGTCGACCAGGCCGATGCCCGCTTCGAGGGGGAAAAACAGGCCTTGATGGTGCGCCTGACCGAGGCCTATTTCAATCTGCTGTTGGCCCAGGAGAATCTGACCCTGGCCCAGGCGGAGGCCAAGGCCATCGGCCTGCAATTAGAGCAGACCAAGCAACGTTTTCAGGTCGGCCTGATCGCCGTCACCGATGTGCACGAGGCCCAGGCGGTCTACGACCTGGCTCAGGCCCAGGAGGTGGGGGCGGAGAATGAACTGGCCAACAGCCGTGAGGCCATCAACGTCATCATCGGCCGCTATCCCGACGGTATCAAAACCCTCAACGCGGATATGCCGCTGGCCCTGCCCAAGCCGGAAGTCACTGAGCACTGGACCCAACTGGCCCTGACACAGAATCCCAATCTACAGGCCGCACGCCATGCCCTGGATGCGGCGCGACGCGCCATCGGCGTCGAGCGCGGCGGTTATCACCCCAGCGTCAGCCTCAACGGTCGACTCAGCCACCAGGAGGGCACGCTCAGCACCGGTGAGGTACCGGACAATGTGTCGATGTCGGTGCAGCTGTCACTGCCCCTGTTCAACGGCGGCGCCACGCTGGCCCGCGTCTCCCAGGCACGTTACCGCTTCCAGGCGGCCCAGGCCGATCTGGAGCTGGCCCAGCGCACCACCTTGCAGCAGACGCGTAACGCCTTTCTCGGCATTAAGGCCGGCGTCAGTCGGGTCGATGCCTTCAAACAGGCGGAGGTCTCCACGCGCAGCGCCTACAAGGCGAGCAAGGCGGGACTGGAGGTGGGCTCACGCACCACCGTCGACGTACTCAATGCCCAACGGGAAGTCTTTCGTGCACAGCGCAACCTGGCCCAGGCCCGTTATCAATATCTGTTGGACGTATTGCGCCTGAAACAGGCGGTGGGAACACTGGCCTTGAGTGACCTGCAGGCCATCAATCAGTGGTTGCAGTAACGACGCCGGCTACTGGAGTCTTACTGCAATGCGCGCGCGATTATCGTCTGCAGGCGCGCCAGCGCACCGCGATTCTTCTCTACCAGCGACTGCGCCCTTTCACCCCACTGACTGCGCAGTGCACTATCATCTAACAGGGTGCTGACTTCATTCGCCAGAGAGTCGGCGTCAGCGACATCGATCACCGCCTGCGCCTCCACCATCAAGCGGTGAATCTCCTCGAAGTTAAACACATGGGGACCGGTCACAACCGGCAAACCCAGTGCCGCCGGCTCCAATAGATTGTGGCCACCGGTGGCAACCAGACTGCCGCCGACGAAGGCGACATCGGCAACACCGTAGAGCAGAGTCAGCTCACCCAGGGTATCCCCCAGATAGACCTGACAATCAATTCCGCACGCATCGTTACGACTGCGGCGCACCGTCACCAGCCCCTGCTTCTGACACAACGCGGCAACACGCTCGAAACGCTCCGGATGACGCGGCACCAGAATCAATAAACTCTGCGGCTGACGTTGGCGAATCAATTCGAAGGCGCGCAATACCTGCTCATCCTCACCCTCGTGGGTACTGGCGGCAATCCACACCGGACGATCGGCGCCAAGTTCACGCCGTAACACCTCGGCGCGTTCGCGCAGGCTGGCGGGCAGATTGATATCGAATTT
>DKAX01000218.1 GCA_002450975.1 Proteobacteria bacterium UBA6915 | reverse complement strand
ATGGACCTTGGCCTCACGCCAGGGTACCAGCTCACCATCCAACCAGATCACGCCGTCACGATCGGCCATGTTTAACATAACGTACAACTCCTCTTAGATTCCTGAAAAACACTCATTCGGCCACCATCACCCGCTGCCAGATCGCGCGCACCCGCTCGCGCAGATCAGCAAACTCGCCGGCGCTGTCCAGCGCCTTGCCCTCCTGCAACACCAACCGATGGATGCGCGCGCGCAAGCTACGGTAGGCATCGATCAGAAACAGTGCCTCATCGCCGGGCAACACCTGGTGGCGATGGATGGCCTCCAATTGGCGGATATTGTCTGAATATTGAGTCAGATCGGCGAAACGATGGGCCTGGGCCAAAACGCAATATTGCACCATAAATTCAATGTCGGCGATACCTCCCCGACCCTGTTTCAGGTCAAATTGCCCCTCTGCACCATCATCCCGATCCTGGGAAAGCTGCTCACGCATGCGCTCGCGCATCTCCAGCACCTCCTTGCGCAGGGTCTCCTGATCACGGTCACGGGTCAGCACCTCGGCACGTAAGGCCTCGAACCAGCCCTGGATGGCGGCGTCACCGGTGATATAACGTGCCCGTGCCAGGGCCTGATGCTCCCAGGTCCAGGCCTTTTCCCGCTGGTACTGGGCAAAGGCCTCCAGGTTGCTGACCAGCAGGCCGGAGGCACCGCTGGGGCGCAGGCGCAGGTCCACTTCATACAATATGCCCGATGGCGTAACTGTATTGAGCATATGAATGAGGCGCTGGGCCAGCCTGATATAGAACATGTTAACGTCCAGGGGCTTGTCACCATCCGTGACGCCTTCCTGCGGCTGGTGCAGAAACACCAGATCCAGATCGGACCCGTAACCCAGCTCAATACCGCCCAACTTACCGTAGGCCAATACGGCAAAACCGCTGACCTGATCCACTTGTCCTGCCTCCCGGACCTCCGGTGGCACGCCATGGCGGTGCGCCAGGGAGAGCCAGGCCAGGCGTGTCGCCTGCTCCAGCACCGCCTCGGCAATCCAGGTGAGGTGATCACTCACCTGCATCAGGGGCAGTTGCTCCATGATATCGGCTGCAGCAACGCGCAGGACATTGACTTGCTTGAAGTGGCGCAAGACCTCCATCTGCTGTTCCAGGTCATCCTGATCCACCCCTTCCAGTCGGCGCGCCAGTTCCTGAGCCAATTGCCGGCGATCGGCCGGGGCATAGAGACTGCGCACGTCGAGCAGTTCATCCAACAACACCGGTGTACGCGCCAGGTAATCGGCCAACCAGGGACTGGCGGCGCACAGGCGCACCAGCTGGGACAGACCCAGGGGGTTTTCCACCAGTAGGGCCAGGTAAACGCTGCGCCGGGCCACCTGCTCGATCAGATGCAACATACGTTTCAGAGTGCTGGTAGGATCACCTTGCGCCGGCACTGCTCCCAGCAACAATGGCATCAGCCGATCCATACGCTCACGCGCCCGCGTCGTCAGGGTACGGATACGGGCATTGTTTTTGAATTGACTCAGGATGCGATCGGCCTCCTGACAGTCGTCATAGCCCAAGGCCTTAAACCACTCGACGGTCGCACCTTCTCCCTCTTCACTGCGCCAGATACGTACGGCCGCCGATTCGTCGTTATCACCCTCCTCCGACTGGGGAGCGGCGAAAACCTGCTCGAAATGGCCGTGTACGCGGCGCATATGCTGTTGCAACACTTTGTCAAAGGCTGGCCAGTCAGCGTAGCCCATGGAAAAGGCCAGACGCGCGCGCCCCAGTTCATCCTGGGGCAGATCATGGGTCTGCTTATCCTCGACCTCCTGCAGCCGGTGCTCGGTGGTGCGTAAAAACAGATAGGCCTCGGCCAGCTCGCGACTGACGTAGTCGGGCAATATCTTCAAGTCGACCAGGATATGGAGAATTTCCAGGATACGTCGCTCCTGCAGGCGGGGTTCGCGTCCGCCGCGGATCAGCTGAAAGGCCTGACCGATAAACTCCACTTCACGGATACCGCCGGGGCCCAATTTGATATTGCCTGACAACCCCTTGCGCTTGACCTCCTGCATGATCATCTGCTTCATCTCGCGCAGATTTTCGAAACTGCCGTAGTCGAGATAACGCCGATAGATAAACGGTCGGGCACGCTGCGCCATATCGCGGATATCATCGGTATCACCACAGACGGCGCGCGCCTTGATCATGGCGTAGCGCTCCCACTCACGCCCATGTACCTGATAGTAGTGCTCCATGGCATCGAAACTGATCGCCAACGGCCCGCTTTCACCGAATGGGCGCAGACGCATATCCACCCGATAGATCAAGGCGCCAATCTTGTCGCCCAGTACGCGTAGAAAACTGCGCCCCATGCGGGTGAAAAACTCCTCGTTGGAAATAGAGCGTGTGCCACCCCGGGTCTCACCGTTTTCCCGATAGGCAAAAATCAGATCAATATCCGAAGAGACATTCAGCTCGTGGGCACCCAACTTACCCATGGCCAGCACTACCAGTGACACCGGTTTGCCTTCGGCATCGGTCGGCGTGCCCAGCTGTTCACACTGCCAGCGATAGACTAAATCCGCCGTTGCACGGATAAAGGCATCGGCCAATTCGGAGCAATCGGCCGTCACCTCGATCAGATCGGCGCTACCCGCCAGATCGCGCCAAATGATACGTACCTGTTCACGTGTTTTGAGCGTGCGTAAACAGGAGATCAGGCCAGCTTCATCGCTAACACCCGATAAATCATGCGCAACGATTCCGGCCAACTCACCCTGGCCATAGGCCTTATGCAATCCCGACTGCGCCAATGTCGCCAACATTGCCGGATTGGCTATGCATTGTTTGGCAACGAACTCGCTACCGGCCCACACCCGAGGCAGCTGCGCCACGGTTTGGCTATCCAAGGCGGATACCAGCTGCGCCGGCGCCTGGCGTAGAAAATCCTGCCAATAAGGCTCCACACGCTGCACCAACAGCGGGGGCAACGTTTTGATATCTATGGACATATGGGTATACCTAATCAGGGTGAGCTATAGGGAGTTCGATTTGTAAACAAACACTTACAACTGTCCAAACCATAACATTTACTTTATCCGCCTGACCAGAGAGCACCTCAAGGGAAAAGTAGATTTGTCGATATCTACTTATCCATTCTGGCCCAAAATACACGGCAATGAACCTTAAAGACCTCATGCAAATCATGGTCAACAACGAGGCCTCGGATCTCTATCTGACCACCGGCGCCCCGGCCAGCCTGCGTATACACGGTAAGTTGACCCGCCTGGATCACGCGGTGCTGGCACCCGAGAGGATCAAGGAGATGGCCTGGCAGATTATGGATGACGAGCAGAAGGCCTCGTTTCAAAAACATCCCGAGGTCAACCTGGCCCTGTCGGAGTCGGGTGTAGGCCGTTTCCGGGTCAACATTTATAAACAGCGCAACCAAATCGCCATGGTGGTGCGGAATATCCAGGTCGATGTCCCAAGCCTCGATCAACTCCAGTTACCCGAGATATTCAAACAGCTGATCATGGAGCCGCGTGGCCTGTTCCTGGTCGCAGGCGGCAGTAGCTCTGGCCGTACCACTACGCTGGCGGCATTGATCGACCATCGCAACAGCCACGGTAACGGACATATCATCACTCTGGAAGATCCCATCGAGTTCCTGCACAAACACAAAAACTGCCTGGTCAGTCAGCGCGAGATCGGCGTAGACACCGCCAGCCTGTCTGATGCCCTGGAAAACAGCCTGCGCCAGGCGCCCGACGTCATCATGATCTCCGACATTCGTGATGGCCACACCCTGGAACGAGCACTGGCACTGGCAGAAAACGGCAATCTGGTAATCGCCTCCATAATTGCCAACAATACCGTGCACACCCTGGAACGCATGCTGGGTTTCTTTTCGCAGGCCGAGCAGGATTCACGTCTAATGGCTTTGGCAGTCAACCTCAAGGCCGTTGCCGTGCAACGACTGGTGCCCACCGTCGACGGCAAACGCGCAGCCGCCGTGGAGGTATTCATCAACAACCCGTCCTACGCAGACCTGATTCAAAAGGGCCAATTCGCTAAACTGATGGAATTGGCGGAAAAATCCCCTGATGCTGGTATGCAAACCATGGATCAGGCCCTACACAAATTGTTGCGACAGGGTGTGATCAATAAAGAACAAGCGCTGGCCCACGCAGATTCGGCCAACAACCTGCGCCTGCGTATCAATCTGGAAAAAAATCAGGGCTTGTCTCCAGGGGCGCCTAACGAGACCATTCCGACTGCCGGCCCTGGCAAACCCATACGCTACCGCCCGTAACGCACAAACCGCCATGTCTGAGCCAACAATTCCCACACAAAGTAACAACCCCGGGCGGGATAAAGTTTTTTGTCGAATTGTCGAAACACAACTGAGTGAGGGTAAGTTTACCCACACAACAACAAGCCCAATTGTCCGGATATAACGATAAGCTGAAGATCATGAGCGCGGAATCAATTAAAGGCATCAGCCTGCACATGAGTGAAGATGGCAAACGTCTGATAGCCGATTATCAGGCGGTCAGTGACAAGGCATTGCTGAACAAAGAACTGGTCAAACAAAATATACAAGGATCGGAATTTGCCGATCTCTTTATATTCGAAAACGCCATCGATGCCCTTATTACACATTACAAAAACTGCATCACCGACGGTTCGGTCATCCTCGGCGAAAAACGCGATGCGCTAGTATCAGTACACCTCAGCAGTGATCGCATGGAAGCGCACCTGGACTATACGCCGGCCTTCGGCGGCAACAATGCCACACGCGAACAGGTTGAGGCGCTGTTAAAGAAGAACAATGTGGTTTTCGGCATCAAACAAAACCTGGTAGACCAGGTTCTGGCCAATAGCAAAGAAATCCAGTCGGTGGTAATCGCCCAAGGCAAACCGGTACAACATGGTGACGATACCCGCTTCGACCTGTTGATCGAGATCGCCCACGACCGAAAACCCAAGGTGGATGAAAACGGCATGGTCGATTATCACGACCTGGGCGACATTCCCCTGGTCGAAAGGGGGCAACGCCTGATGCGTCGGGTCCCGCCCACAACGGGAGAAGATGGTACAGATGTCAGCGGCAAACCGATAACCGCCAAGGCGGGGCGCGACATGCCCTTTGCCCGCGGCCTGAAGGGCGTGGCCGTGTTAACCGACGACGCCAACCTACTGGTCGCCGCACAAAAAGGTTTACCCGTTGTCGTCAACAACGGGGTCAACGTCGAGACAGTCATTATCTACGACAACATCAACCTTGCCACCGGCAACGTCGACTTCGATGGCAGCGTGCTGGTCAAAGGCGACATTTCCGCTGGCATGAAGGTCAAGGCTACCGGTGACATTATTGTCAAGGGATTGGTCGAGGCGGCGGAACTGGAGGCGGGGGGTGATATCAGCATCACTCAGGGCGTGGTCGGCAAGGGTGAAAAGCGTGAAGACAATGAAGAACCCAAGGCCGTACTCAAGGCAGGCGGCGGCATCGCCGCGCAATACGTGGAAAACGCCCACATGATGGCCGAGCACGACATCATCATCAAAGATCTGCTGGTCAACGCCCAGGCCAACTCATACTGCCATATCGTCGTCGGCGTGGGCAGTGACTATAAGGGACAGATTCTCGGCGGTCACACCAAGGCCTTGTTGTCCGTGGTTGCCAAGAACGCCGGTTCGACTGCGGGCACCACCACTGACATCGAAGCTGGTATTCAAAACGATACGCTGTCAAACGGCTTCCAACAGAAAGTCAGCGAAGTGCGCGCCAAGATCAAAAACAAGAAGGTGGAACAGAAACGTCTGCTTGATGGCAACAACAAACTCAAACAGGAAAACAATCCGGCCAATGAAGAGATGTTGAACAAGATCCTCAAGGCGCTAAACCATGTGGCAGCTGAACTGGACATACTAAACAAGGAAGAGGAGGCATTGAGCCAACACCTTCAATCCGCCTACAGCGCCCGCATCGAGATCAAGGAACGAATCTACTCGGGAGTGCGCCTGCACATCGGTTCCGCGTCGCGTCGAATCAATGATGAAGTCATCGGCGGTCTGTTCCGCCTGCAAAACAACACTGTTCTGCGTATAAAATAAGGGCCGTTTCCACGACCCGTATTATTATCCTGTCATTAAAACAGCTGTTCCTGAATATTTTCCCCACCGGTTCCGCCACCGCTATTTCCCGGATTCGCCTCAATTCCTTCCTCGGCCCCATCCAGCGGCACAACTTCCCCGTCATCCTTCTTCGGTACATGATCGGAGCGGAAGGTTTCGAATATGGCATTGGGTGTATTCACATTGGCCAATAGTCCATTTTCAGGATTGATGCGCACGGTAACCAGACCCGGCGGCTGGGTCAGCGGTCGCTCCGGAATATCGCGCAAAGCCTCCTTCATGTAGTAGATCCACATGGGCAATGCGGCACGCGCACCGGTCTCGGCCACGCCCATCGGCCGGGGTTTGTCGAAACCTACCCAGACGATCGTTACCAAAGAGCTGTTAAAACCGGAAAACCAGGCGTCGTGCTGATCATTCGTGGTACCGGTTTTACCGGCCAGGTCTCGCCGGCCCAACTGCAACGCCCGTCGCCCGGTACCCTCGCGAATGACGTCCTGCATCATACTGGTCATCAGATAGACATTTTGCGGACTGATAACCTGCTGGGCGGCATTGATCGCCGGGCGCTCCGCCGCTTTATCCTGATTCTCGACCATGCCCATTTCACGCACAATCTCGCCAATATCACGCGCCTCTACCTCTTCCATCACCTTGGGCGCCTCCAGATCGGCCTGCGTCAGCTGCTCAGCGGCTTCCGTTTCTTCCTGTACCGCGGCAGCCTCAACCGCTTCGCACTCAGGACAGACGCGCACCGGGTTGGCCTGCAGGATCAAATCACCATTGGCGGCTTCGATTCTATCGACAAAATAGGGTTTGATCAGGTAACCGCCATTGGCGAACACGGCAAAGCCGCGCGCTAGTTCGATGGGCTTGATGGCGCCACTACCCAAGGCAAGAGAAAGGTCGCGGGGTAAATGGTCAACCGGGAAGCCAAAACGGGAGGCATAATCCACTGCGTAGCCAATGCCAATGGAGCGTAACAGACGAATCGAGACCAGATTACGTGACTTGGTCAATGCCACCCGCAAACGCGTCGGGCCATAAAATTGACCACTGTAGTTTTCAGGGCGCCAGGTCGCCTCCAAGCCGGGATCTTCAAACACGATAGGCGCATCATTGATCACGCTGGCTGCGGTATAGCCCTTTTCCAACGCGGCGGAATAGATAAACGGCTTGAAGCTGGAACCCGGTTGCCTATCGGCCTGCATAACGCGATTGAATTTACTGTGTGAGAAGTCATAGCCACCGACCAATGCCTGAATGGCACCATCCACCGGGGCCAATGAGACTAGTGCACCGCTGACCTGCGGTACCTGGGCAAGCACCAGATCCCCTTTGCGCCCAGGCCGGACATAGACCACATCGCCTACTGACAATACCTCGCCAGCCTTTGTCAGTTCATCTCCAATTTTATTATCAGAGATATATTTACGTGCCCACTCTAACCCCGGCCAGAAAATCTGACGAACTTCCCCGCCCTTTTCATAGACGGTAGCGGATTTGTCCTCCACGTTGATGACCAACATCGGTTTCAGATCTGCGACCAGATCCACCCCATCAAGGACCTCTTCCCAATTGTCGACGATATTGGATTGCACCTCTGCCAGCAGTTGTTCCAACAACCGCTGCGCCGATAACTCAGCGGCGCTGCTACCCACCGACTCTTCCTGGTCACCAGCCAGCATGGGCAGAACGCCTTCCTCGACCGAAGGTATGTCTCCGTCACCGACAACCGGGAGATCCTCCACACTGCCAAATCCAAACAACCCGAGATCCGGTTGGGCCAGTGTTTCAACAACAGTCACACCGCCATCATCGATCGGTACATTCAAGGCCAGATCGGCATGCTTGACCGCGCCGCGATACCCGTGACGTTCATCGTATTCAGTCAGGGCGGTCTGCAGGGCCCGGTTTGCCGCGGTCTGCTTCAGACTGTCAATGGTGGTGTAGACACGATAGCCTTGCGTGTAGGCATCCTGACCGAAAAGATTGACCATCTCGGCGCGCACCATTTCCGCCATATAAGGTGCCTCCACCTCCACACGCAGCGTATGCAACTCAGATTTATCAGGCTCTTTTAACGCCGTCTGATAGACCTCATCGTCGATAAAACCCAGGGTATGCATGCGTCCCAGGACGTAGTTACGACGCAACAAAGCACGCTTTAGATTGGCCAACGGATTATAACGCGAGGGTGCCTTGGGCAATCCTGCCACCATGGCAATCTGGGCGATGGTCAACTCGTTGACCTCCTTGCCGTAGTAGATCTGGGCGGCAGCGCTGATGCCGTAGGCCCGGTTCCCTAAATAGATCTTATTGAGATAGAGGACCAGAATGTCCTCTTTGGTCAACTCGCGCTCAATCTTCAAGGCGAGCAGAATTTCACTGAATTTACGAAAAAAGGTCTTCTGCGAACTCAGGAAGAAATTGCGTGCCACCTGCATGGTGATGGTGCTACCACCCTGGCTCTTCTCCCCGGTACGTACCAACTCGAAGGCGGCGCGTAACAAACCCTGGTAATCAACACCCGGATGTTCGAAGAAGCGATCATCTTCCGCGGCCAATACCGCCTGGATCAATTTCTCGGGTATCTCATGAAAGGCCAGCGGGGCTCGCCGTTGTTCACCGTATTCGGCAACCAGCTTGCTGTCCTGGCTGTAGATGCGCAACGGCACCTGTAGCTGAACATCTTTTAAGATTTCGATGGAGGGCAGTCGAGGGGCAATATACAGATAAAGTCCCGCCGTAAAAATTACACCCAAAAAAAATGCCGCTAACGAGGCCTTTAGAGCAATTCTAATTTTATCGTTTTCAATGTTCATCATTATTCTATTATAAAGAGACTACTGCAAACCCAGCCAACGCCAATCATCTGTAGCTCACAACCGCAAGTTTTACATCATAGCATTTTTCAAAATCGAACATGGTCAGAAGTATGACGCAGCCCCCATTTTTGCTTAATTTAGGCCGTTTACGCACATTGCTAATGTCTTTAAGATATGACATTCTCAAGCGCTTCGCCGGATAAGATCGACTATTCAAGGGAAAACCGTGCAACTTTCGCATTTTTTTCAACGACGTAACAACATGGTACTGGGCGTAGACATCAGCGCCGGCGGTATCAAGTTCCTGGAGTTAAGCAAAAAGGGCGCCCGTTTTCGTATCGAAAGCTTTGCTCAGGAAGCACTCCCCACAGGCACCGTTGTCGACCATGAGATCAAAGACATTCCGGCACTGGGCTCTGCCATTCAACGTGGCGTGGTTCGCAGTGCCACCCGCTTGAAGAATGCCGCCATCGCCCTGGCCAGTTCCAAGGTCATTACTAAGGTTATCCAAATGCCGGATTTCCTCGATGAGCATCAAATGGAAACCCAGATTGAACTGGAAGCCGATCGTTACGTCCCCTACCCCCGGGATGAGGTCAACCTGGATTTCCAAATCATGGGAACCAGCCGGGAGAAAACCGGCAAAATCGACGTGCTGCTGGCTGCAGCCCGTTCGGAAAACATTCAAAGCCGTGTCAGCGCACTGAGTCTGGCCAATCTGGCCACCCAGGTGGTGGACGTGGAGGCCTATGCCATTGAGACCGCCTTTAATTACCTGGCCGACCACAGTCAGGATGAATCCCTTAACGGCCCGGTAGCCATCGTAGACATCGGTCGCGAGGTTACACAACTGATCATTTTGGATAACCGTAAGCTGATCTACACGCGGGAACTGGCTTTTGGCGGCAAACAACTAACAGATAAAATCAAGGCTCGCTACAGCCTAAGCGATACCCAGGCCAGCACAGCCCATCGCGGCACCGGCCTGCCGGAATCCTATTTTGACGAGGTCTTGGCGCCATTCCGCCAATATATCGCCGGGCAGATTGCCAAAGCCCTGCAGGTTTATCAGGTATCGACGGAACACCGCCGGGTGGGACGTATCCTGCTCGCCGGCGGTTGCGCCACCATCACAGGTCTGAACGTGGTCGTGGAACGTGATCTGGGTCTGCGAACCACTATCGCCAATCCCTTCGCCAACATGGAAGTCGCGGCAGGTTTGAACGCGGACCATATCGCCCAAGAGGCGCCGTCATTCATGGTCGCTTGCGGATTAGCCTTGAGGAGCTTCGACTGATGACCCGCATCAATCTTCTGCCCTGGCGCGAGCAGCGCCAACGTGTCAAAGAACAGCGCCTGTTCCTGCTCTTTAGTGCCACCGCCATGGCCGCTATCTGGGCGCTGGTTGCCAGCCACTATGTATTGGACAACCGCATCCGAAATCAGGAGGCGCGCAACCACTATCTAGAAACTCAGATCCAGCTGGCCAACACAGATCTCGAAGCGGTTAAAAATGTCGAGCAGGACAAAAAGGATCTGCTGGCACGCATGGAAATCATCCAGAACCTACAAAACAGCCGCAACGAAACCGTGGTACTTCTGGACCAATTGACCAAGGCGTTACCTAACGGTATTCAGTACACACGCGTCGTGCGCAAGGGCGACACCATAACCATCGAAGGACTGGCTGACAGCAATGACAAGGTTTCCACACTGATGCGCAATCTCGAGGCGTCCCCCTGGCTGGACACTCCTACTTTAAGCGTGATTGATGCGCGCAATGACCCAGGCAGCAAGAAATCGCAGGGCAACCGTTTCACCCTCAGCGTCACCACTACTCCGGCAGAGGCCAGAGCTAAGGAGGCATCATGAAGATACCGGTGCTCAATATCGAACTGGATTTGACGGAGGCCAGCAACTGGTCAACCGCCCGTAAAGGCTTGACGGCTTTGGGGCTGTTTGTTGCGGTCCTGGTTGTCGGCGGTATTCTCGACACCCGCGAACAGCTGGAAAATCTTGAAGTCGGCCAACAAAAAGAAATTGCATTGAAACGCGAATTCGCCTTCAAACAAAATCAGGCCGCCAACCTGGATGAGTTTACTGGACATGTCCGTAAGCTCCAAACCACCTTCGAGCTGATGCTGACACAATTACCCAATCGCTCGGAAATCGACGACCTGCTGGAAGACATTACCAAACTGGGCAAATCAGGCGGGCTCAAATTTGAACTGTTCCAGCCGCAAGCGGAGAAAAAACAGCTGTTTTTTGCCGAACTGCCGGTCAAAATCAACGTGCTTGGCGACTATCATCAGTTCGGACAGTTTTCCAGCGCGCTGTCGGCAATGCCGCGCATCGCCCTTATCGATGACTTCACTATTGAGCGTGATGAAAAAACCCGCGTATTGCGACTGGACGCCTACGCCAAAACCTTCCGCTACCTGGACCCCAGTGAACAACAGGTCGCAAAGAAATAGAATCGCATTAGAGTTCAAGCACTATGATCCTTAAAATCTTAAACTATCTTTTGCCAGTGAAGAATTACCTTCTTTTAACGGCCGTGGTTGCGACATTGAGTGCCTGCGGCGACCCTGACTTGAGTGACCTGGAACAATTTGTCGCCGAGACCAAGGCTCAGGCCGGACCATTCAATGAAAAGGAGCCGGAGTTCATCCCTGGCAGTGCCTATCGTTACCAAAACACCAACCTTCGTGACCCCTTCACCAAGGAAGTGAGGAAACCCAGCAAGCGCCTGATGAGCAACCGAAAGCGCGAGCACCTGGAAAGTTTCAATCTAAACGATCTGGATCTAGTCGGTACGGTCAATAAAAACGGCACGCGCTGGGCATTGATAAAAACCAGTGATGGACAGATACACCGGGTCAAAACGGGCAATTACATCGGCCGCAACAACGGCAAGATTACCGACGTCACCGAAAAGAACATGCGCATACTTGAAGTGCTGGAAGACAACAGTGGCAATATCATTCGCCGCCCAGTCCAACTCTCATTAAAATAACATCGAACTTACACCCAGTTTGTATAGCTTAGGGAGCAGAAGAAATACACCATGAAGAAGATCATCATAACAACAGCCTCCTTTGTTCAGGCGCTCGTTTTTCTGTTTGCCGGCACAAATGCCCAAGCAGCGGATAACACACTCAATGACATTCGTTTCTTCTCCCTGGCAGGCAATCGCCTCGAAGTCAAACTGTCGTTCAGCAAGAATGCTGTAAACCCCAACAGCTTTATCCTCGAAAATCCGGCACGCATCACCCTGGACTTCGCCAACACCGGGAAAGATATCAAATGGAGCAACAAGCGCATCGGCATGGGTGTTGCCAAGAGCATTGCCGCCATTGAATCCGGCGATCGCACACGCGTGGTATTGAATCTTACCCGCATGGTTCCCTATACCACGCGCACCGAAGGCAAGGATGTCTTTCTGACCATCGGCCAGGCCAAAGACAGCGGCTCCGCTGGCGTCGGCGGCAGCAACCGCTTCGAGGTCGAGAACATCGACTTTCGGCGCGGCGAGACAGGTGAAGGACGCGTAATCATTACCTTGTCCAACCCCAATCCGGCAGTGGACTCACGCATCATCGATGGCAAAATCACCATCGACATTGCCAATACCAATTTAGATCAACGCCTGTCCAAGCGTCTGGATGTCATCGACTTCGCGACTCCGGTCACCTATGTCGACGCCTTTATGGATGGCAGCCGCACACGCGTCATCATCACACCCAAGGGCGAATATGAACACCTGGTCTATCAGTCCGACAACACCTTGACCATCGACGTCAAACCAGTCGACAAGACCAAAGCCGCCAAGGCCGGCAAGGACGGGGATGCGCAATACACCGGCGAGAAGCTCTCTCTGAACTTTCAAGACATCGATGTCCGCTCCGTGCTGCAGTTGATCGCCGATTTTACCTCGCTGAATCTGGTGACCAGTGACAACGTAAAGGGCCGATTGACCATCCGTCTGAACAACGTACCCTGGGATCAAGCCCTGGACATCGTCCTCAAGACCCGCGGGCTGGCACAACGCAAATCGGGCAATGTCATCTTGGTGGCCCCCCTGGAGGAGATCGCCCAACTGGAGAAAAAAGAACTGGAGGCCCAGGGACAGCTTGAACAGCTCCTGCCGCTGCGTTCTGAAATTGTTACAGTCAATTTCGCCAAGGCAAGCGAACTGGAAAAACTGATCAAAACAGAGCAAAACAGCATGCTCTCCAGCCGTGGCAGTGTCTCGGTCGATGCACGCACCAATTCACTGTTGTTGGTCGACACAGAAGACCGTATCAGCTCAATCAAACGCATGGTGACCAAATTGGATATTCCGGTTCGTCAGGTCTTGGTTGAATCACGAGTGGTTATCGCCAGTAATAATTTTGCCAAGGAGCTGGGCGCACGCTTCGGTGTCACCCGCTCTTCACTGCAAAGTGACGGCAATCTTGTCACCACCTCCGGCTCGGTAGAGAGTACCGACTATACCAATCGGGTGGCTTCGGAAAATGTCGACAGTAACGGCAATCCGACCAAGATCGCCTTCCCTGCCGGCACTAGCGGCCTGCCCCAACGCTTCAATATCAATATGCCGGTTTCCGCAGGCAACGCCGGTCGTTTTGCCGTCTCCCTATTGAATCTGGGCAGCGGAACCCTGCTGGATCTCGAATTGTCTGCTTTGCAGACCGAAGGCCGCGGCGAGATCATCTCCAATCCGCGTGTCATCACCTCGGACCAACAGGAGGCCCTGATAGAGCAGGGTACGGAGATCCCTTATCTGGAATCCACCTCCAGCGGCGCCACCAGCGTCTCTTTCAAGAAGGCCGTGCTGTCACTCAAGGTCAAACCTCAGATCACCCCCAATGAAAACGTTATCATGGACTTGACGGTCAACAAGGATAGCGTCGGCGAAATGTTCAATGGCGTCCCCAGTATCGACACCAAAGAGGTCAATACCCAGGTGCTGGTGGAAAACGGCGAGACCGTTGTTTTGGGTGGCATCTACGAACAGATCAACAACAAGACAGTCAGCAAGGTGCCGCTATTGGGCGATCTGCCGCTGTTAGGTATGTTGTTCCGAACCAAGTACTCTCAGGATGACAAGTCCGAGTTACTTATCTTCATTACGCCCAAGATCATCAAACAAAGTTTTAGCAACGTTTACTAACGACCCTATTTCAGTCCAGGTACCCAGGGGCCATGAGACGTCACAATATCTTTCTCATCGGCCCCATGGGTTCGGGCAAGACCACCATTGGCCGACAGTTGGCCAGACGCCTCAACCTGGAATTCTATGATAGCGACCGGGTAATCGAGGAACGCACCGGCGTCTCCATTCCCACCATCTTCGACCTGGAGGGCGAAAGCGGCTTTCGTCAACGGGAGCGCGAAGTTATCGATCAGCTTACCCAAATGGATCATATCGTGCTGGCTACAGGCGGTGGCGCCGTGTTGAACGAGGAGAATCAGCGACACCTGCGCGAACGCGGTACCGTTATCTATCTCAGTGCCAGTACCGAGGAACTTTTTGCACGCACATCCAAGGATAAAAACCGTCCACTTTTGCAGACAGAGAATCCGCGTGCGCGTATTGAACAACTCCTGACTGAGCGACACCCCATATATCAGGAACTGGCTGACTATGTCATCAATACCGGACAATCCGGCCTGAAAACAGTCATCAGGGATATTCTCCGGTTAGTGGAGAAATCGTCAGAGACTGCCGAGGGAGCTGGTCAACGGGATTGAAATTCGTTAAATTGTCTGCTGTAGACTTCATTCTTGGCGGCAGATAGTACGTATGAAAACCCTGAACCTGGACCTGGGCGAACGCAGTTATCCGATCTTCATCGGTGAAAACCTGTTGGGCCGCAGCGAGTTGATCGCCCCATACGTCGCCGGCAAGAAAGTATTGGTAGTTACTAACGAAACGGTTGCCCCCCTCTATCTACAACAGACGCTCAAGGGATTGCAGGATTTCGAAACCGATTACTGCGTTTTACCCGACGGTGAGCGCTTTAAAACTCTGGATACCGTTGACACCATTTTTTCACAGCTTCTTACCGGCCACTATGACCGACGGTCCACCCTGGTCGCCCTGGGTGGCGGCGTGATTGGGGACATCACCGGTTTCGCCGCTGCCTGTTACCAGAGGGGCGTACCTTTTATTCAGATCCCGACCACGTTATTGGCCCAGGTGGATTCATCTGTTGGTGGCAAGACCGGCGTCAACCACGAGCTGGGCAAAAATATGATCGGCGCCTTTCATCAGCCGCGTTGCGTAATCGCCGACACTAACACCTTGAAAACCCTGGATGGCCGTCAATTGAGCGCCGGCATAGCCGAGGTCATTAAATACGGCTTGATCCGAGATACGGCCTTCCTCTCCTGGCTGGATGACCATATTGACGACATACTCAACAACAAAGCCGAGGCCCTGGCCTACGCCATTGAGGCCTCCTGCCGCCACAAGGCGGAGGTCGTCGCCTCGGACGAAACCGAGCAAGGCAACCGGGCCCTGCTCAACCTCGGCCATACCTTTGGTCACGCCATCGAAACCGGTATGGGTTATGGCAGCTGGCTACACGGCGAGGCGGTTGGTATCGGCATGCTGATGGCCGCCGACCTTTCCATGCGCATGGGCTGGCTGAACAAGACCGACGTCGACCATGTCGACCGCCTGCTGGACAAGGCGCAACTTCCGACCCGGGCACCGTCCGAGCTCAGCTACGAGCGTTTCCTGGAACTGATGCAAGTGGACAAAAAGGTGCTGGACGGCAAACTGCGGCTGGTTCTGTTGCGTTCCCTGGGCAAGGCTGTAGTCACGGATGAATTCGACCCACAGTCCCTGCGCGAAACCATCGAGGCGCACCGCGCCGTCTCCAACCACACCGGACTGGTCTAAACCATGCAGACCCTAGCCCCCTTCGCAGCAGACGAAACAACCTCCCATGGCCGGGTCTATGACGAACCCAAGCCCAGCTATCGAAGCGAATACCAGCGCGACCGTGACCGTATTATCCATTCGGCGGCATTTCGTCGCCTGGAATACAAAACCCAGGTTTTCGTCAACCACGAAGGTGACATGTTCCGCACCCGTCTGACCCATTCGATAGAAGTGGCTCAGATCGGCCGTTCCATTGCCCGCGTGTTGAATATCAACGAGGATCTGATCGAGGCCATCGCCCTGGCCCATGACCTGGGGCACACACCTTTCGGTCATGCCGGACAGGATGTGCTTAACGACTGCATGCGTGACCATGGCGGATTCGAACACAATATGCAGTCGCTGCGAGTGGTCGATGAGCTGGAAGAGAAATACGCCGATTTTCCCGGCCTTAATCTCACTTTCGAGACCCGCGAAGGCATACTCAAACACTGTTCCGTGAAAAATGCCCAACAGTTGGGCGAACTGGGCGAACGTTTCCTCAATAAACAGCATCCCAGCCTGGAGGCACAGACCGCCAACCTGGCCGACCAGATTGCCTACAACAATCACGATGTCGATGATGGCCTGCGCGCAGGACTATTGACCATCGAACAGTTGCGCGAAGTCACCCTGTTTCGCGAACAATATGACTATGTAGTCGCCACCTATCCCGGTCTGCAACGCCGGCGTGCCATTCATGAAACCATCCGGCGCATGATCAACCGACAGGTGGTGGACCTGTTGGAAACCAGCCTGGAACTTATCGAAGACCATAACCCTCGCCATATAGAGGATGTGCGTCAGGTCGGCGTGGACCTCATCACCTTTAGCGAACCGATGCAAAAACTCAATCTCGAGATGAAGCAGTTCCTGCGTGAAAACCTCTATCGAAACTACCGGGTCAACCGCATGTCAGCCAAGGCGGAGCGCATCATACGCGCCCTGTTTGTCGCCTTTTTCACCGATGTCACTCTGCTGCCACCGGAGCAGGCCAACAATGTCCGCTGGCTGGAAAAGGAGTCGGGCGAGGCCGGCCGCGCCCGCGCCGTAGCCGACTATATTGCCGGCATGACCGACCGCTTTGCCATCCTGGAGTACGAGCGTATTTACAATCCCACCCAGCTGACCTGAGCCTTTTCAACCGCTTAGATCTACCGAACCCAACTTGCATATTCCTTAACCATCGCAAATACTTTGCCTTACTATGCGTCTATATATGCAAATCCCGGCCAGTGACGATACGCCGCCGCGTTTCTATCACCTACACTTGCAGGAAGATCTGCTGGAGGGCTGGACCCTGGTCAAAGAGTGGGGCAATCAGGGGACGGCCAGCAAGGTTAAGCGCATGCACTTTACCGACCGGGAACAGGCGCAACTGGAATTTATCCGCACCCGCGACCAACAGATCCAAAAGGGGTATCGTGTGGTATTTGTGCAGGGCGCCATGCCCGGCTGAAACGATCACCGAGCAGGAATCGAAACACCGTTATGAATGCCGTGGTAAAACGCAAAAAAGAGCGCACCGATCAAGACTACCTGGGGCACTATGGCCTCAGCCACGAGCCGTTTGCGGGTGACGTAGAGATCTTTTACCAGGAGAAGGGACGTGCCCAACGCCTCAACCTGCTCATCCACCTGACCCAATACAGCAACCTGCTGCTGGCAATCACTGGCGATCAGGGCGCGGGCAAATCCACCTTACTGAAGCAGTTCCTCAAACAAGCCAAACCCAACTGGCGTCTAAATGTCATTACTGCCGGCAAAAACACCGACCGCACACAACTATTGTCAGCAGTGATTCGCGGCTTCGGTATCGAAGAGAGTGACAAGACGCCGGAGAATCTGCTGTTCAATCTCTATGACTATCTGGACGCCCTGCGCGCCAGCAACATGGTCGCCTTTCTGATCATCGATGACGCCCACCTGCTGGATAAGGCCTGCATCAACTTGGTGCTGGAGATCTTCAAAAACACCAACAACGAAGACCTGAAACTGTTGCATACGGTATTGCTGGGCGAACCGCAACTGACACCAGTGCTGGAACGCCTGGCGCGCAAGGCCAGGCTGGAGATTCCGCCGCGCATACTGGAGCTACTGCCTTTTGGTCGCCAACAAACAGAAGAATATATTCGTCACCGCCTGAATGTGGCAGGCCTGAACGACCAAGGCCCCTTTTCACCGGGTATTATCAAACGCATCCACCGGCAATCGCGGGGTAACCCCAGCCAGATCAATGCATTGGCCGGACGCATACTGGAGCGCGCCGACCGTTTTACACTTGCCCGCGACGGGGGGAATAAGAAACTTTTACTTCTTATCGGCGCTATCCTGATAGCAATTGCACTCGCATTCCAGGAACGGATAAACCAGTGGTTTCAACCCGGGCCAGACGACTTGGCACAGTCACAAACAGGCGACGACGAATCGGTCAAATGGTTTCCACCGGAAAAAAGCGACGACCCCATGGCAGAGCTGACGGAGAAGACAGTGGCTACCCTGGAGTTGGTTCGCGTCGATGAAACCGGTGAAACCGGCACAACCGAATCCGAGGCAATCCAACAAGAATTCGCATCAACACAAGCCACCGAAGAAGCCTTGGAATCCTCTGACACACCGATGCCAGAGGAGAACAGCAAGGTGGAAAATACCCCTGACCGGCAACCGGTAACCACAGTGGAAGTACAACCGATTATCACCCAGGCTGAATCCCTGTCCGAAACCAAGACCAAACCGGCCCGTGCCGAGCGCGGACAAGGCAAAGGGCAGCGCCAGAATGAAGAGTGGATCCGCGATCAACCACCGCTGAACTACACCGTACAAATTCTCGCCAGCAGCCGTGAGCAGGCCATCAAAAAATACCTGAAAGAAAACCGCCTGCCTGACGACCACGCCTACTTCTACTCCCTGCGCGAGGGCAAAGGCTGGTATACCCTGATCCTGGGCAGTTATGACGATATTCCC
Organism: Proteobacteria bacterium UBA6915; assembly: GCA_002450975.1. Classification (GTDB taxonomy): domain Bacteria; phylum Pseudomonadota; class Gammaproteobacteria; order UBA6915; family UBA6915; genus UBA6915. The sequence continues at coordinate 3,024 of DKAX01000218.1, read as the reverse complement.
AGCGCCCAGGCGGCCATCGATGCCCTCCCTCCCGCCATCAAATCGGCCAATCCCTGGATTCGGCGCTATCGTTCCGTCCAGGACAAACTGCAATAACCATACGTCATCAATGGTTTGATAGAACCAATTTTTACCTAGGAATTGAACCAAGCTCTTGGTAGCGGTAGAATTTGTTCCCTTTTGCGCGCCAAAATTGGCGCCGGTCTGGGAAACAGCGGGCATTTTTTACTGTTAGGGCAAAAAAATCGTGAAACAACAACCGACTTCAGCACAGGGCCTGTACCGGCCGGAATTTGAAAAAGACAACTGCGGCTTCGGCCTGATCGCCCATATGGACGGTGCGACCAGCCACTGGCTGGTGAAAACAGCCATCGAGGCTCTGGGACGCATGACACACCGCGGCGCCATTGCCGCCGACGGCAAGACCGGTGACGGTTGCGGGCTGCTGTTGAAGAAACCGGACAGTTTTCTGCGCACCATCGCCAAGGAGAAGGGCTTTGCCCTGAAGGACAACTATGCCGTTGGTATGGTTTTCCTCAATACGGACAGCGCCAAGGCCCAGGCCGGTCGCGCCGCCGTTGAACAGGCCCTGGTTCAGGAAGGTTTGCAGCCCGTGGGCTGGCGCGAAGTACCGGTAGATCCCAGCGCCTGCGGCGCCGAGGCCCTCAAGACCCTGCCCCATATCGAACAGATCTTCGTCAATGCCGGTGACGGTATGGACGCCGCTGCCCTGGAGCGCCACTTGTATATGGCCCGTCGCCGTAGCGAAAAGGCCCTGGAGGGTAAGGATCCCATGTTCTACCTGGCCAGCCTCTCCAGCCAGGTGCTCTCGTACAAAGGTCTGGTCATGCCGGCCAACCTGCCGCTGTTCTATAAAGACCTGCACAGCGACAAACTGGAATCAGGCATCTGTGTCTTCCACCAGCGCTTCTCTACCAATACCTGGCCGCAGTGGCGTCTGGCCCAGCCCTTCCGCTATCTGGCCCACAACGGCGAGATCAACACCATCCAGGGTAACCGCTTCTGGGCCAAGGCCCGTGGCCATATCTTCCAGTCGGACCTGTTGCCCGATCTGAATCAGGTATTGCCCCTGGTATCCATGACCGGCTCCGACTCTTCCAGCCTGGACAATATGCTGGACGCCCTACTGGCCGGCGGCATGGATATCTTCCGCGCCATGCGCCTGTTGATTCCGCCAGCCTGGCAGAACGTCGACACCATGGATGCCGACCTGCGCGCTTTCTATGAATACAACTCCATGCACATGGAACCCTGGGACGGCCCCGCCGGTATCGTATTAACCGACGGCCGCTATGCCGCCTGTACCCTGGACCGTAACGGTCTGCGTCCGGCGCGTTGGGTAATCACTCACCCCGAAGGGGCGGACAAATATCAGGGCGGTGCCTACAAGGGCTGCATCATCACCCTGGCCTCTGAGATCGGTGTCTACGCCTATCAACCGGAACAGGTCATCGCCAAGGGCCGCCTGCGCCCCGGTCAGATGCTGGCGGCCGATACCGCCACCGGCAATCTGCTGCTGCCGGTGGATGTGGACAACAAGCTTAAGTCGAGCCAGCCCTATAAACAGTGGCTGAGCGCCAGCTCGAAACACGTCGCAACCGACATGGATATGGAACATGCCTGCACCGACATCATGGATGCGGCGCAACTGGACAGCTATCAGAAATACTTCCAGGTCACCTTCGAGGAGCGCGACCAGGTGTTACGCGTGCTGGCCGAGGCCGGCCAGGAGGCCGTGGGCTCCATGGGTGACGACACCCCGTTGCCGGTACTCTCCAGCAAGGTACGTTCACCCTACGATTACTTCCGCCAGCAGTTCGCCCAGGTAACCAATCCGCCGATCGACCCGCTGCGCGAGCAGATCGTCATGACCCTGGAGACCTGCCTGGGCCGGGAGATGAATCTGTTCAAGGAGTCACCGGAGCACGGTGGTCGCCTGCGTATCGAGACGCCGGTGTTGTCCACCAGCAAGTTCCAACGCCTGTTACAGGTGGAAGACCCTGGCTACCAGAACGAACAGATCAGTCTGCACTACAGTGCCGGCAAATCCCTGCGCCAGGCCATCGAACAGGTCTGCCAGCAGGCTGAAAAGGCCGTGCGCGCCGGCAAGACCCTGCTGGTGCTGAGTGACCGCGGTATCCAGGCGGGTCAATTGACCATCCACGCCCTGCTGGCCACCGGCGCCGTGCATCACCACCTGATCAATCAGGGGCTGCGCTGCGACGCCAACCTGATCGTCGAGACCGCCACCGCACGCGATCCGCACCACTTCGCCGTGCTGATCGGTTACGGCGCCAGTGCCGTCTACCCCTACCTGGCCTTCGAATGCCTGTGCGATATGTTGCGCACCGGTGAAATCAAGGAGCAGGACCCGGTGCACCTGACGCACAACTATCGCAAAGGAATCAACAAGGGGCTGTTCAAGATCATCTCCAAGATGGGTATCTCCTCCATCACCAGTTACCGCGGTGCTCAGTTGTTCGAGGCAGTCGGTCTGCACAACGAAGTGGTCGACCTGTGCTTTACCGGCACCACCTGCCGTCTGCAGGGAGCCACTTTCGAGGAGCTGGAATCCGATCAGGCGGCCCTGGCCAAACTGGCCTGGAATGCACGCAAGCCCATCGAACAGGGTGGCCTGCTGAAATATGTCCACGGTGGCGAATACCACGCCTATAACCCGGATGTGGTGCAGTCGCTGCAAAAGGCGGTGCGCAGTGGCGAACAGGCGGACTATCAGGTCTATGCCGATCTGGTCAACCAGCGTCCGGCCATGGCCTTCCGTGACCTGTTGAAACTGCGCAGTGACATCAAGCCCATCCCACTGNNGCCCGCTCCAACTCCGGTGAGGGCGGCGAGGATCCCAAGCGCTACGGCACCATCAAGATGTCCAAGATCAAGCAGGTGGCCTCGGGCCGTTTCGGCGTCACCCCACACTATCTGGTCAACGCCGAGGTGTTGCAGATCAAGGTTGCCCAGGGTGCCAAGCCCGGCGAGGGCGGCCAG
>DKAX01000052.1 GCA_002450975.1 Proteobacteria bacterium UBA6915 | reverse complement strand
TCATGGACGACGATAACCTGGCCTGGTTTCATCCGGGCAAACCACAATCCTTGGGTCTGGCGGCGCCCGTGGATAAAATAGTCCGCCACTGGGTTCTAGCCGATCTGGCGGACCTGGCACACCGAGAAGTCATCGAGGAGTTATCATGAGCCGAACCGTACACTGCGCCAAACTGAACAAAGAGGCCGAAGGGCTGGAGAGGGCCCCTTATCCGGGTGAACTGGGCAAGCGCATTTTCGACAACATTTCTAAAGAGGCCTGGCAACAGTGGATAGGTCAGCAGACCATCCTACTCAACGAGTACCGCCTGACCCCCATCGATCCCAAGCACCGCAAATTTCTGGAAGAACAGATGGAANNTCGATTCCGCCCCTGGGCACCATATCTTTTGGTCGCTCTAGAGAATCTCGTGACCAATCCCTTGGCCGACTCCTGTACCAACTCAAAGAAAGCTGTGCCAATCGCGCTGGCAGTCGCCAATCACCAGGAAATGTGGATTAAGCAGAGACTCCTTGGTGTTATAGCGCAAAGGCTGCATATCCAACTCCACCAATACGCCGCCGGCCTCTTCCACCACGCACTGCGCAGCTGCCGTATCCCATTCTGAGGTCGGACCCAGGCGCGGATAGATATCGGCATTGCCCTCCGCCACCAGACAGGACTTCAGCGAACTGCCGATGCTTCGCAGCTCATGATCCCCCAGGGCCGACAGGAATTTATTCAAGCTGTCGCCACCGTGGGAGCGGCTACCTACCACCACCACCCCCGTATCCGGACAAGGGCGTACGGATATACGTTGAGCACTCCCCAGGCCCTCGATCTTCCAGGAGCCATGCCCCTGAGCGGCGTAATAAATAGTATTCAATACTGGCGCATCGATCACACCCAAAACCGGTATATGGTTGTGAATCAAGGCGATATTGACAGTAAACTCACCATTGCGTTTGACAAACTCGCGGGTGCCATCCAGGGGATCTACCAGCCAATAAGTTTGCCAGACACGCCGCTGGGTAAAGGGAATACCGGCCTCTTCCTCGGACAAAACCGGGATATCGGGCGTCAATTCGGACAAACCTGCCACAATCATATCGTGCGCCGCCAGATCCGCAGCCGTCAGGGGAGACTGGTCATCCTTGCGCACTACGTCGAAATCCCCTTGATATATTTCAAGAATTTTTTTTCCGGCCTTACGTGCCAGGTCGATTACTTCGGGCAAATATTGGCTATATTCCATTAATGGCTGCTCTTAACTCACACTGGGATAGCCTAGTGTGCCATAAGCCACCGATTAATTCACACGGTGAAATGACCGGAATACAACCCTCGAAGGCGGAAGCCGACCGCAAATAACCGATATCCGGTTCAGAAATTGCCCGCGGATACCGATACCTTTGCATTGACACCCTTGCCCCGGCAAGTAGCTGCAATTCTGATATATAAGGAGAAATCCATGAAACGCCTGTTATCCAGCCTGCTCCTGCTGACCTTCAGCAGCCAGGTCCTCGCCCTGCCCATCCACCATCCGGCAGGCGCCAATCTGACCTATGGCGATGTTTCCATAAACCAGAACATCATGTCATCGATGGCCAACCCGTCATCTACGGCCATGAGCCTGGAAGAGGATGAAAACCAATATCGTTGGGGTTTATTCACCTTGGGTCTCGGATTTGAATTTGGCCAGGTGGACAATCTGGTGGACGAGTTCAAACAGGCATCCACCGCCATGCAAACAGTTATGGATGATCCGGCTTCACTGATCACCTCCACGGACGGTGTCACCATCGAAGATTTGTTGTTGAAAGACAGCAATGGCCTACCGATTCTGACCAAAGACGGCAATCTGCAGCTGGACAAGGACAAGGTGGCTGAACTGGAAGAGACCCTGAGCGCCCCATTGAAAGCAGCCCTCGATCCCGTCAACAAGATATTGAACAGCCTGACCAATGAAGGTTATGCCAGCCTGTTCTTTGGCGGCCATGTGGCCGGTCCACTGGTCATTACACACAAATTCCTGCGTGGTAGCCTGACCCTGGACCCTTTTGCCACCAGTGTAAAGGGCAAGCTATCAACCATAGGCGCCCCTATCAAGGCGTCTGTGCTGTTGCCCCGCGAACTTGACCCCGGCACAAGCACCAATGTGGAACCTAGCATCGCCGTGCAATCGGACGCCGCCATGATGGTCAAAGTCGGTGGCGTGGTTTCACAATCGGTAGGCTATAGCATGCCGGTATTTAAACATGACCTGGGCAGCGTCTATGCCGGCGCCCGCCTGAATGTCTATCAGGCTGCACTCAAACGCGTGTTGATGCCCATTCTGGCCGACCAGGATGCCATGCAGTTGCTGCAGGACGAGGTCAGCGCACTCCCTGAGCGACAGACTGCCGTCGGCATCGATTTGGGCGCCCTCTGGCTGGCCAAGAATTACCATGGTGGTGTCACCCTTGCCAATATCAATCGTCCGAGTTTTTCCTACAACCGCTTCAGCAAGCAATACATCAATGACTTATATAACACCAATCTGAATGCAGGTTACACACCCACGGAAATCTACAAATATGTCGAAACCGACGAAAAATATCAGATGGACATGCAGATCCGCCTGGAGGGTGCCGTTCACACCGACAACAAACGCTGGATTGCCGCCGCCGGCCTCGACCTTACCAAGGCAGAAGACATCGTTGGTGACAACTATCAGTGGCTAACCTTGAGTGCCGCCTACGCTTCTCAGCGCGCCTGGTTACCCGGTGTCCGTCTGGGTTATCGTCAAAACATGACCGGCACGGGCATGAATTATATCGGGCTAGGATTAAGCTGGTTCGGCATACGTCTGGATGCCGCCATGGCTTTGAATAGTGTGGAATTCGAAGGCAACAAAATTCCCCGTAGTGGAATGATTAATCTGGGCTGGTCCATGACCTTTTAATCAGACATTATGTACCGACAAACGCCCCGCCCAGCGGGGCGTTTTTATTACTAGAAATCCGTGCGCAACTGCAAATAGGTGCCCTGTTCCTGGGAACCGGAGACATAGGCCGCATCCAGGTGGAAAACCCAAATGGCCAACCCCAAGCCCGCACTGACACGACTACTGGTAAAGGTTTCCAGATCGACATTATATCCACCGCGCAACGCCAGCCACTTGTACAATCGATACTCGCCACCCAGTGCAAAACGCTGGGAACGGTTTTGGTAGGCAAGATCCATGGCCCTGGTGATATCCAGGTCCATAGCCACGGTCGTCTCCAGGGTGCGATAACGCGCGCCCACCCGAACCCAGGGCCGCAACTTAAACTGCGATTCACCGGTATCGAAATCCAACGGTACCAGGTTTTTTACCAACAAACCGAAATTCCAGATATAGCCCATGGATCGGGTAATACCGGCATCAAGATTGAAGGATGATCCCGCCACACCTTGACTGAAATCAGGCGCCATAGCCGCGGAAGTCAGTGCCTCGCGATAGTCGTAGGCACGCAACAGCATCAATTTCGGAGAAAACCCGACAGTGAATTCGTTGTAACTGCGTTGCTCAACGAACTGTTCATCGCTCATCTCGACATACTTGCCCTCCCTGTCGAAACGCAGTTTCTTGGCGTAGGTTAATCCAAACTCCGTAATCACCAAGCCGTTATAACGCATATAGGCATCTATCAAGGGATTGTCCGGCGCTGAAAAATCATAATCATTAACCTCGACACGCTGCCCAATCAATTCATAGCGACTGATAAAGGCTCCGCCACCTAAGGTGGTGCTGGGCACGACGAACACGGCATGCTGATAACCGTAGTTGTAATAACTGACGTCGCGCAGAGTCTCCAATGTCGCCGCCATACGATTGGCATTTTCCAACGAAGGGACATCGTTCAGATCACTTGCAACCTGTTGCAACTTGTCCAGTCGCCGCTCCATACCAAAAGGGTCGCCCACCAACTCCCCGGTACTGGGCACGATCAGGCTGGCGTCCTGATTATAATTTTCCGTGGCCACCATCGCCGGATTGTTGATGGTCGCACTATAGGTATCCGATGCGGCCATAACACCACCCATGGCGATAACTCTGGCGCCAAATGGTTGGTAAAAACTGGCAGTGGCATCTGCGCAACAGACCAATGCCAATACCAAAGCCTCGAAAATGTTCACGTGAAACTTCACTGTTCACCCCAGAAAATGTGACACCGACGCCAGGCTGCTATAGCGAATATTCACCATCGCCTGAGCCTGAACTGCCGGTTTTGCTTTATATGCTACACTCAATCCGGCTATGGACATCATTTTCAAATCATTGGCACCATCACCCATGGCTATAGCCTGTTGGCTACCGATACCAAGTTGTTCACACAACTCCTGTAAAAAACGCCGCTTCACCTCGGCATCGACAATCTCGCCGACCACCTTACCGGTCAACTTACCGGACTTGATCTCCAGCATATTAGCGCGAACGAAATCCATGCCCTGATCTTGCACAATGCGCTGCGCGAAAAAGGTAAAACCGCCGGAAACCAGTGCTGACTTTATCGTGCGGGATTTCAGAAAGGCGAGCAACTCCCCGGCACCAGGATTCAATTTCAGGCGCGTGTGAAAAACCTCTCCCAGCACGGCCTCATCCAAACCATCGAGCAAACCCACCCGCTTGCGCAAGGACGTGGAAAAATCGATCTCCCCACGCATGGCCGACTCGGTAATAGCCGCCACCTGTGGTTTTAGTCCGGCAAAATCGGCAATCTCATCGATGCATTCGATATTGATCAGCGTGGAATCCATATCGCTGATCAGCAGACGAATCTCACCCGGCTGAAACTCCGGTGGCAGCGCATTGATGTCGACAACCAATTGCTGGGCGAGTGCCAGCAATTGTTCCCGTGAAGGATTGCTACGCGTGTGATAGCGATAAAAACCGCTACACGGCTCCAACTCGCCTGGCAACTGCCCGTGCAGCTGGTCGATCTGATGATCGGAGATCTGATCGGTATGGATTAACAACTGATTCATTCAAAATCCTGCCTAACGAACATGAGACAATAGCTCATCCATCAACCTCTGGCTTTGCGCCTGGTAGCCACCGCCAAAGAGGTTGAGATGATTCAGTACATGATAAAGCTTGTATAATACACGACGCAGCGCATACCCCGCATCCAGGGGGCTGGCCTCCCGGTAGGCGTGATAAAAATCGCTGGAAAATCCGCCAAATAACTCGGTCATGGCCAGATCTGTCTCGCGGTCACCGTAGTATACGGCTGGATCAAAGATCAGCGGACACCCACTGTCATCGGCGGCATAATTGCCCGACCAGAGATCCCCGTGTAGCAGACTGGGGCGCGGCCGATAGCCGGTAAAAAAAGCCGCCATTGAATCCTGCAAGGCCCGACCCTGATCGATCAATCTGCCGCCATAACCGTTGTTCAATGCCAGATCGAGCTGATACCCCAGCCGATGCTCGCACCAAAAGACCACCCAGTTCGATGTCCAGGTGTTGATCTGGGGCGTCGAGCCAATCGTGTTATCCCTGTACCAGCCAAACCGTTCACCGAATACACTGTGCATGGCCGCCAGTTGCCGCCCTAGCTCCCTTTGAACGGAAGGGGATGAGGCATCACCAAAGCAAAGATATTCCAGGACCAGGAAGCTATAACCATCTCCGCTGGCGCATACCACCGGCCGAGGCACTCGCAGGGTCCGGCTTTCAGCAATAGCCTGTAGACCGGCAAACTCAGCGCGAAACATTTCAAGCTTGGTCGCGGCATTGGTTTTAATAAAAAATTCGCGCTCACCATCGCTGAGACGATAGGCTGAATTGATACAGCCCCCGCCTACCGACGACTGCCGTTTCACCCGAAACGCCTTGCCGGTCGCGGCGCTGATGTGTTCTTCCACAACTTGCCAGTTATTCATAGTCACCAATAAAAAAGGCCAGCATAACTGCTGGCCTTTTCGGAACTCACACTAACCGAAATTACAAAGACAGAACAAATTCAACCAGCTGCGCAATGTTCTCGTCAGGAACGCGTGGAGAGTAGGGAGGCATAGGAACCTGGCCCCAAACGCCTTTACCGCCGGCCTTAACCTTGGCTACCAGCTTGTCTTTCATGGAGGCGTCGCCCTTGTATTTGGCGCCAACGTCTTTCCAAGCAGGACCAACGATTTTCTTTTCGATGCTGTGGCAAGCCAGGCAACCACTCTTCTTGGCCAGATCCAGGGCAGCGGCCTGATCCAGGGCTGCATTGGCCTGACCGGCCATCAATACTGCTGCGAACGCAGGTATACTCAACCATGCTTTCATATTCTTTTCCTCCAAAATAATATTTAAATTGTTATCACGCCTGAGCCACACAGCTCCCTAACAACTAGTGTAACAGTCGCAAAACCTGAAAATATGGGCGGAAACAACACCATTCCCCCATCCGATCAGCAAGACAAAGCCCTCCCCTGATCGGGACCAACCTTATGCCATGGCATTGTATCAGTGTCAAGGGAAGGGCTAAAAAGACGTTGTGAAGATAGGTACTTAGAAAAATTCTAATATGTAATCACCAACGAAGAATTTCCCAACTGGGCACCACCATACTGGGAGACAACTCAGAGACGCGACGCTCGAGCACACCATCGCCATCAGTATCAATCAGATAGTAGGGACGCCCCTTGCGCGGCACTATTTTCAGCATATATCGCTGTCCGCCGACCCGGTACTCCTCAACCATATAGGCCTCAGACTTTTTGATCACCACCGGACCGGATAACTCATCCTCCAGCGGTATAGCCTCGCCCGATTCGACCGGCTTGATCGGCGCTTCAGCCGCAAACAGGCCCGCCGACAACAACGTCGCACCTAATCCGGACAGTAGAATCGAAAATAAAGAATGTTTCATGAAATTTAGAGATCCAACATCATCTCCTGTTCCTCGGCCGAAGGCTCGAATCCCAGGCTTTCATAATATTTAAATATGGCATCAACCACATCCTTAGGGTCATCCAGCAGAAGAAACAGGTCAAGATCTTTTTCATCGATCATACCCTCGGCCAACAGACTTTTCTTAATCCAGCAGACCAAACCTTCCCAGTATGGCTTGTGTACCAGGATAATCGGGATTCGGCGAGTCTTGCGCGTCTGGACTAAAGTAAGTATCTCAGCCAGTTCGTCTAGCGTACCAAATCCACCGGGCATTACCACATAGGCTGAGGCATACTTGACGAACATCACCTTGCGGGAGAAAAAGTGGCGGAAGGAGAGGGAGATATCCTGGTAGGGATTACCGGATTGCTCATGGGGCAGCTGGATATTCAACCCGACACTAGGTGATTTGCCGGCAAAGGCACCTTTATTTGCCGCCTCCATGATGCCCGGACCACCGCCACTGACCACGCTGAAACCGGCGTCGGATAGGGCCTTGGCGATCTCCTCGGTCAGTTTATAATAGGGGTGGTCCGACTTGGTGCGGGCCGAACCGAAGATACTGACCGAGGGTTTGATCTGCGCCAGGCGCTCAAAACCCTCCACAAACTCCGCCATGATCTGGAAGATTTTCCAGGACTCTCTTGTCAGGGTAGTATCGTTGATCGGGCGAAAACTGGGGTGTTGAAGTTTAGTCTGATCATCCATCTTTCATTTCTCATTCAAAGGTAAGGGTACTGATTATGGCAAAACAAAAGCCGTTCATTCTGGTCGACGGCTCATCCTATCTGTATCGGGCCTTTCACGCCATGCCGGCATTGACCAACTCAAAAGGCTCGCCGACCGGCGCTGTCTATGGTGTCATCAATATGCTGCGCAAACTACTGAAAGAGTATCAACCCGATCACATGGCCGTTGTCTTTGATGCCAAGGGCAAGACCTTTCGTGACGAACTCTATGACCAATACAAGGCCCACAGACCGCCCATGCCCGATGAACTGCGTGCACAAATTGAGCCACTGCACGCCATCATCCGAGCCATGGGGCTACCCCTGGTCATCCTCGAAGGACTGGAAGCTGACGATGTCATCGGTACGCTGGCGCAGGAGCACAGCCGCACAGGCGGCAACACCTTAATCTCCACCGGCGATAAGGATATGGCACAACTGGTTGATGATCATATCACCCTCATCAACACCATGAACGATGCGATATCCGATCACGATGCGGTAGTGGAGAAATTCGGCGTGCGCCCTGACCAGATCATCGATTACCTGACTCTGATCGGCGACAAGGTCGACAACGTNNGGGGAAAATCTGCGCGGCGCCCTGGATCAACTGCCTCTGTCAAAACAACTGGTCACCCTCAAATGCGACGCCGATCTGCCGGTACACGCCGCAGAACTCATCCTGCAACCCGCGGACAAAGGCCAACTCAAAGAGCTGTTCACCGAACTGGAGTTCAAGAGCTGGCTGTCTGAGGTATTGCGCGATCAGGAATCCCAAATTCAGAACACGCCGGTTGTAGCCAACAGTCAGGGCGAATTGCTGATGGAACAGGCAGCAAATTACGAAACCATTCTAGATGAAAAGCAGTGGCAAACCTGGTTGAAAAAACTCGAGACGGCTTCACTCATCGCCTTAGATACGGAAACCACCAGCCTGGATTATATGCAGGCACGCATCGTCGGCCTGTCGTTCGCCGTCAAAACGGGCGAGGCAGCCTACCTGCCGGTCTCGCACAACTATGCCGGCGCCCCCAAACAACTCGATTGCGACCAGGTATTGCGACAACTCAAGCCCCTGCTAGAGGACGCTTCCAAAGCGAAAGTAGGCCACAACCTTAAATACGATCATCACATCCTGACCAATCACGGCATCCATTTGCAGGGCATCGCCCACGATACCATGCTGGAGTCCTACCTGCTGGACAGCGCCGGCAGTCGCCATGACCTCGATACCCTGGCGCTCAAACACCTGGGCCACAGCAATATCACCTACGAGGATGTCACCGGCAGCGGCAAAAAACAGATCACTTTCGATCAGGTCCACCTGGATCAGGCCACGCCTTACGCCGCCGAGGATGCGGACATTGCCCTGCGCCTACACCAGCAGCTATGGCCACGACTGGAAAAAGAGCCGCGATTGAAGGATCTCTATCAGGCCATCGAGGTCCCCTTGATCGATGTGCTGGCAACCATGGAACACAATGGCGTTCTTATAGACGCTGAACTGCTCAAGGCGCAAAGCCACCAACTGGAAAAGCGTATCCAGGAACTGGAGCAGCAGGCACACAAAGAGGCGGGCGAGACCTTCAACCTGGGCTCACCCAAGCAGATCCAGGCCCTGCTGTTCGACAAATTACAGATTCCGGTATTGCAAAAAACCCCCACCGGGCAGCCCTCCACCGCTGAACCAGTGCTTCAGGAACTGGCCATGGAATACGAACTGCCACGCCTGATCCTGGAATACCGCAGCATGAGCAAGCTCAAGTCCACTTATACCGACAAGCTACCCCAACAGATCGACCCGGACACCGGGCGTGTGCACACCTCCTATCATCAGGCGGTAGCCGCCACCGGACGCCTGTCATCCAGCGACCCCAATCTACAAAACATCCCCGTGCGCAGCGAAGAGGGTCGGCGTATCCGCCAGGCCTTCATCGCCCCGCCCGGCTATAAACTGTTGGCGGCCGACTACTCCCAGATCGAACTGNNTCGCAGATCGAACTGCGCATCATGGCCCATCTGTCCAATGACGCCGGTCTGCTGCGCGCCTTCGCCGCCGGCATCGATATCCACCGCGCCACCGCCGCTGAGATTTTCGGCTGTGCCCCAGACCAGGTCGACAACGACCAACGGCGTAGCGCCAAGGCGATAAATTTTGGATTGATTTACGGTATGTCCGCCTTTGGCCTCGCCAAGCAGCTAGGCATCGACCGAGGCGCCGCCCAGGAATACATCAACCTCTATTTCGAGCGTTATCCGGGTGTTAAGGAGTACATGGACACCACGCGACGCCAGGCGGGAGAGCGCGGCTATGTAGAGACCTTGTTTGGCCGCCGGCTCTATCTGCCCGACATCCGCCACCGCAATATGCAGCGACGCCAGTACGCGGAACGCACGGCGATCAACGCCCCCATGCAGGGTACGGCCGCCGACCTGATCAAACTGGCCATGATCAAGTCCGATCAGTGGCTACGCCAGCAGGGCGACGGCGTGCGCATGATCATGCAGGTTCACGATGAACTGGTATTTGAGGTCGCTGAAGGGAAATTGGAACAAGCCAGCGAGGATATCCGCCATAACATGGTCAGCGTTGCCAAACTCGCCGTACCACTGGTGGTCGACATCGGTATTGGCGATAACTGGGATCAGGCCCATTGAGGATTTAAGAAAACGCTAAGAATAAGTTTAATATTAATTGAACTTTTTCTGTCCGTGACTGCCTTAGACTACGAGCACCAAGCGTGTTCCCCGCCTCCCTCCCTGGGCGGGATACCCTAGCACACCGACTTCCAAAGTCGGCTTGTCGCCCCGGTGGTTCACTCCATGTGACTACCGGGGTTTTTTTTATGTCGGCCACTCAAACCAGTCATCCAATCGCTGAATAAGAGTCTCCACGCCATCGCGCTTTAATGACGAAAAGAGCTGTGCAGTCACCTCAATTCCCAGCTGCGTTCGAATCTCCCTTTCCACCTGCAACAGGGTCGCCTTGGCCGGTCCGCGCTTCAACTTGTCGGCCTTGGTCAGCACAATATGAACAGCCATACCCACCGAGGCACACCACTTGACCATTTGCCAGTCAAAATCAGTTAAGGGGTGACGAACGTCCATTAACAGCACCACCCCACGTAGCGATTGGCGTTGGTGCAGATAATCCTCCAAAGTCGCCTGCCATTGGGCCTTTACAGCCTCCGGTACCTTGGCGTAACCATAACCCGGCAAATCAACCAGATAGCGGCGCTCATCCAGGCGGAAAAAATTTAAATGTTGTGTGCGTCCGGGGGTTTTACTGGTCCTGGCCAGTTTGGTCTGCCCCGTTAACACATTGATAGCACTGGACTTCCCTACATTGGAACGACCGGCGAAGGCAACTTCAAATCCTTCATCGACAGGCAGTTGCCGTAGGTTGGCCACACTAAGGAGGAACTCGGCCCCGCGATAACGATTCTTTTTTTCGGTATTGTTCATGGCAATTCGTGCATAGTCTGCAAATCTTGATTAACGGGCAGTGTCGACCCCACTTTTACGGTTGACGTCACTGGATCAACTACAATAACCTGTAAGTTAAACTCATATATAATAAATGGATTCTCCGGTTATTAAAACCATAGCCAAGGAATCCTGTAGGCATAGGGGATAATAGAATGGCTAAAGCCACGTTAATAAAAATTGTGTTTATCACTGCATCAATAACATTCGCCCACGGCTCACACGCCAGTGGTAATATCGACAGCGGCAAAACCAAGGCGATTGCCTGCCAAGTGTGTCATGGCGAAGGTGGAAAAAGTAAAAATCCGCTCTACCCGGTTTTGGCAGGACAACATGCCAAATATATTGTCAAGCAGCTCAAGGCCTTCAAGGCCGGTACGCGTAAAGACCCGATCATGAACGGAATGGCAGCCCCGCTGACAGACTCAGACATGGAAGATGTGGCCGCCTTCTTTGAAAGTAATGGTAACCCCCAATAATATAGGTATCACATGTCCAGAAATCTCTATTTACTAGCCTCCATATTACTTACACCCGCTTTAATTACCAGCACGAATGCCTGGGCCGCCGGCAATAGCAGCAAAGGTAAAGAGACCAGCGCCATGTGCCAGGGTTGCCACGGTGAAGACGGCAACAGTATCAATCCCGATTGTCCGACTATAGCCGGCCAACACCCCAAATACATCGTCAAGCAGCTGGAAGAATTCGTCAGTGGCAAGCGTAGCGGCACTGTTATGGGCGCCATGGCCGCCTCCCTGAGCGAGAAAGACCGCCACGATGTCGCTGCCTACTTCACACAGTTCCAAGGCAAGGCACAATATAAATCGAGCAGCGCCGACCGTATCGCCCGCGGAAAGAAGATATTCAATGGCGGCAACAGTTACAGCAATATTCCCGCCTGCGCCAGTTGCCACGGCCCCAACGGACGCGGCAACCCGCCAGCAGCCTACCCGTCATTGGTCGGACTCTCACCGGCTTACGTAACAAAACAACTACAGGATTTCAAACGCGGCATCCGTCAGAACGACCCCAAGGAAATCATGCGCACCGTAGCCAGCAAACTGACCATCAACGAGATCAACGCTGTCGCGGCCTATATCTCCACCCTGGAGTAGTCCTACCGGAGAGGAATGCTACGCCCCCTATTTTTTGCCGGGGGCGTAGAAATAGTGCGCCAGTGTGGCCACGTCAGAGCTGACACGACGAAACAGGTGATCCAGGCTGATGATGGCGTGTTCAAGCAAATTTACCGCAATAAATGCGTGCTCAATACGCAGACGCTCGTACATCGGACGGGGCAATTTGAGCAACTGGGTATCGGGGCTCATGGCACGCATGCGCACCGAGCGGGGTTTGCGATCGAAAAAGGACATCTCCCCCATCAACTCGCCTTCGGCGATACGTCCAACCTCGGTCTCCTGACCATTGTCGTCATAGAACAAACCGGCCTCGCCCTTGATGACAAAAAACAGGGATTCGCCCACATCACCGATATCGGCTATGATATCCCGCTTTTTAAAGATAACGAGCTCGGTATAATCCAGCAGGGTCTGCACCTCTTTTATGGTCAGGGATTCACACAGATATTGCTGATTAAGAAAGCGTGCCAGATCGATCTTTTCCGAAGTCATGGGGGGCGATGCTCCTGTTGTAGAAACTAAAATTGAACCCAGCGACGGCATTTACCATCAAATCGAGATGGTAACATATCGGCGCGGTAACGAAATTGGCAATTGGAGAATATCTGATGAAAAAACTTGCAAGCATCACAGCTTTGATAGCGTGCACAATATTACTCACAAGCCTGCCGGCACAGGCAGCAAAGTTCGAGGAAGGTGTCGAATTTGCAGCGATCAATCCGCCACAACTCACCAGCACGGGCAAGAAGATCGAAGTAGTGGAAATGTTCTGGTACGGCTGCCCGCACTGCTTCCAGTTCGAGCCTTATGTAAAACGCTGGCTGCAATCCAAACCCGCCAATGTTGAATTCGTACGTATTCCGGCCGTATTCCGTCCGGAATGGGCCCTGCATGCGCGCGCCTACTATACGGCTGAGGTTTTGGACGTCGTCGAGAAGATCCATACACCCTTTTTCAATGCCACCCATGAGGAAAAAAGGCCCCTGAATACCATGCCTCAGATCGAGGCCTTCTTCGTTGAGCACGGGGTCAAAACGGAGGATTTTCGCAAGGTATTCAACTCATTCGCCGTAGAACAAAAGGTTCGCAAGGCTATCGAACTATCACGTGCCTATCAGATTGGCGGCGTTCCGGCGGTTATCGTGAATGGTAAATACCGCACCGATAACGGTATGAGTGGCGGCGCCAACAAGACCTTCAGTGTCGTGGATTACCTGATAAAACAAGAGCGTAAATAGTCCGTCAGTCGGCCGGCCTGGCCGGCCGACGTTTTTTGCGCTAAATCGCGGAAATTTTGGCCGATATATCCCATATTAGATAAAGTTTTTGGTTATAGTTAATTGGGATATTTACTAAGCAGAATCCATGAGCGATCCGAGTCTCAACCCCCACCCCTGCCCTGAGGGTAAAGCCGCATCCGGTGCGCGCCACCGACTACGTGTGCTCTCCTATAACATCCAGGTTGGGGTGGGCTCCAGCCGCTCCAGCCACTACCTTACCAAGGGCTGGAAACACTTTCTGCCCCACAGCCATATGCAGACCAATCTGGACCGTATCGCNNGGCGCCCTGATGGTTCGATTTGGCCCGCACGAGGAGCCATTGGTGGTGATCATGCTACACCTGGCCCTGAGTAAACGTGCACGCCTGGCGCAGCTTTGCTTTGTCGCAGAGCTGATAAATGAATTCAAACATGTCATCGTCATGGGCGACTTGAATTGCCAACCTCACAGTCCGGAAATGAGTTATTTGTTTAATAACACCCGTCTGTGCCTGCCGGAGCACGGCCTCAAGACCTTCCCCAGCTGGAGACCCGCGCGCAAAATCGACCACATCCTGGTCACTCCCACCCTGGAAGTGGACAATGCCCACGTCTTGAACTATTTATTTTCAGACCACCTTCCACTTGCCATGGACATTCTACTGCCGGAAGGCATGAAACTGGCCGTTTAGGCCAAGCCACCAATCCGGGCAGGTATATCCTCTGGCCGCTAAGCTGAAAAATCGCCATGTCTGACAAAGAACAAAACATAGATTCGCCCGAACACTGGAAAAATAAGTACTATAAATGCGTCAAGGAATTGCAAGATATCGACAGCGAACGCCAAGACGCTGAGCGCAACTTGTTACAGGACATCTCCCGACTCATCCAAACTATAAAAGTCATGGAGCCGGGCGTCGGCAAGGGCGTTGATCAACTGCAACAACTGTTACAACAGGATACCGGTAACAACCTTCAGGAGATCAGCCATTCAATAAAGGGGCTCCTGCACCAGCTTGCCAAGGGAAAAGGCAAAGGCGCGGATATGGGCGACGATGCACGCTCCTATCTCACTCAGTTTCTATCCAAACTCTCACTATCAGCGGAGCGCCAAACCGAACTGCAATCGGTTTTGCAGCGCCTGTCCAAGAAAGAAAAACAGGAACCGCTGGAGAAGATTCTGCTCGATGTCGCTGATCTGCTGCATGACGCCTACCATACCGCCGAAGGCGGCGATCAGGCGCTGACCGTCGCCGAAGCCCAGATCCTGATACAACTTCTGGATCAACTGAGCCTGCCGGACGACCTGACAACGCTCTGCAATAATGTAAAAAATAAACTACAGCAAAACGTCACCCAACGGGAAATCCCCTCCATCCTCAAAACCGTCGCCGACCTGATCATATTTATGCGCAGACGTTTTGAAACTGAGAGGCGCGAAGTCCAGCATTTTTTACAGCAGACCAACCTGCGCTTGCAGGAACTGGATCAACTGGTAGTAGGCGCTAGTGATGATTATGCATCAGCACAACAGCACCGTGACCAATTCGGCCAGGAGGTACAGGCACACATGGAAGGACTGGCCGATACCGTCGCCGGCGCCGCAGACCTGGACCTCCTAAAAAAAGAGGTCGCTCAGCGACTCAAACATGTCCGGACTCACATTGAGCAACACCGCCAAGCAGACTCAGCTCGCGACCAGGATATTCGCGACAAGGTCGGCCAGATGAACCAGCGACTACGCGAGCTTGAGCATGAGGCGCAACAACTACGCACCCGCCTGCAGGAACGCTACCAGCAGGCCATCCTCGATCCCCTGACCGGCGCCTTCAATCGTCTTGGATATGAAGAACGCATGGAACAGGAGATCAATCGTTTCCACCGCTATCAAACGCCCTTCAGCCTGGTGGTAGTGGATATCGATTTTTTCAAACGCATCAATGATGACTACGGTCACCTGGCCGGCGACAAGGTATTACAGGTGGTCACCGAAATCGCCAAAGAGCAGCTCAGGAATACAGACTACCTGGCGCGCTACGGCGGCGAGGAATTTGCCATTATCATGCCTGAAACCAAACTCAAGGACGCCCTGGCCGCCGCCAACAAGTTACGCCAACAGATAGAACAGTGGCGCTTCCATTACAACGACAAGGACGTGCGTGTTACTATCTCCTGCGGGGTGGCCCAAATTGTCTCCAAAGACGACAAGGACAAACTGTTCCAACGGGCAGACCAGGCCCTGTATAAGGCCAAACACCAGGGACGCAATCAGGTTTGCGGTTAAAACTTCAGTTGTATGACAGAGCAATCAGATTCCAGCGGTATCCGCATCGACAAATGGCTTTGGGCAGCGCGTTTTTATAAGACGCGTGCGCTGGCCAGCGACGCTGTTAAAAGCGGGAAGATCACCGTCAATGGTGACAAAATCAAGGCCAGCCGCACCATACGCTTAGGAGCGAGCATCCGCATACGCCGAGAAGGCTACGACACCGAGGTCATCGTCCAGGGACTCTCCGACAAACGCGGACCGGCCACTGTGGCACAGCAGCTCTACCTGGAGACCGAACAAAGCCGAACGGCCTACGAACATTGGCGTGAACAAAAGCGTCTGTTGGCCATTCCAGCCCCCCAACCGGGTGGGCGCCCTACCAAGCGTGACCGCCGCCAACTGGGACGCATCAAGCGTTTTAACGAACTCTAAAAGGGAAAATGTGCTACATTGTCGCCGTTTTTCCCTCCGGATGGTGTCATGAAACTGAGACGTCTGCCTGCCATATACAAAGAGCCTTGCTGGAACTGCCGCGCACAATTGCAGATCAATCTCATACCAAAACATATCCTGGCCTGCCTGCTCGACCCCACATCGCTAACGGCGCGCATTGTGGAACACTGCCCAGGCACCTTCGGCGTGCAGTTGCTGGAACAGCGCAAGCAGCGCCCACTGGCCAGCGAGGCGCGCCAGTTAGGTATGCGCCGATACCAGCAGGCCACTATCCGCCACGTCTATCTCATGTGTAATGACCGACCCTGGGTGTTCGCCCGTACCGTTATTCCACACCGGACGGAACGTACTCACCGCCTGCGTTTGGGCAAACTGGGCAGCCAATCACTGGGTTCGTTACTCTTTTCCGATCGCTCCGTCCGGCGGGGCGAAGTGCAGATTGCCGATCTGCGCACCGGCCATAAGCTTTACACACTGGCCAGCCAGGCCCTGGCTGATAAACCCCATCAACTCTGGGCACGACGTTCACTCTTCTGGCTAAAAGACAAGCCCTTGTTGGTCAACGAAATCTTTCTACCCGCATACCGAAGCCCAGGGTGTTAATCGAGTCGCCTGGAAAATAACTGTTACAATTACGCCATGAATGAGATAAGTCGCAATTCGCTTCGCCACCGTCTGCATCACTATGCATTGTTGATGCGTCTGGACCGCCCGATTGGTATTTATTTATTACTCTGGCCAACCCTATGGGCCCTGTGGATCGCCGGTATCGGCAACCCCGACACCAAGGTATTTATCGTCTTCGTCCTGGGCGTAATCCTGATGCGCTCCGCCGGTTGCATTATCAATGATTTTGCCGACCGGGATTTCGACCCCCATGTGCAGCGCACACGCAATCGCCCCCTGGCAATAGGTGCAGTAAAACCCAAAGAGGCCTTGATTCTGTTTGTCGTCCTGTGCCTGGTAGCATTCAATCTGGTACTGCTGCTAAACGACCTGACAGTGCTGCTCTCCTTCGGGGGCGCCGCGCTGGCCTCGCTCTACCCCTTTACCAAACGGTTTTTTCCCATGCCTCAGCTCTTTTTGGGTATGGCATTTGGCTGGGCGGTCCCCATGGCCTTCGCCGCACAAACCGGAACTATTCCAATGGAAGCCTGGCTGCTGTTTCTGGCCACTCTGCTCTGGACCGTGGCCTACGACACTATGTACGCCATGGTCGATCGTGAGGACGACCTGCGCATCGGCGTGAAGTCCAGCGCCATACTGTTTGGCAGGGCGGACAAGATAATCATTGCGATAATGCAGGCAGGTTTTTTCGGACTAATGATAGTGGTCGGTCTGCGCCTGCAATTAGGACTGGCCTATTACATTGGCCTTGGGACAGCCGCGCTGCTGGCCGGTTACCAGCATTTTCTGATTCATGAACGCCACCCGCCAAGCTGCTTTCGCGCCTTTTTGAACAACAACTGGTTCGGCGCCGTCATTTTTATCGGTCTGGCCTTAAACTACCCGCTGCATCGTTATATACAAATACTGATCGATAGCCTGTA
Source organism: Proteobacteria bacterium UBA6915 (assembly GCA_002450975.1). Taxonomy (GTDB): domain Bacteria; phylum Pseudomonadota; class Gammaproteobacteria; order UBA6915; family UBA6915; genus UBA6915. The sequence continues at coordinate 11,825 of DKAX01000052.1, read as the reverse complement.
AAATGGCTGCTCGCATACACTCAATTAGTCCGCACTCATGTTGATATCTGTAACGACCCTGTTCATCGGTTTCATCGTACTGATGTGGAGTGCGGATCGCTTTATCCTCGGCGCCTCGGCACTGGCGCGCAATCTGGGCGTATCACCCCTGATCATCGGCCTGACCATTGTCGGTTTCGGCACCTCGGCCCCCGAGATGCTGGTCTCGGCCATCGCCGCCATCAGCGGCAGCCCCAACATTGGCATAGGCAATGCCATCGGCTCCAACATCACCAATATTGCACTGGTCCTGGGGATTACAGCGCTGATCGCACCCATGAGCGTCCACTCCGATCTGTTGCGACGCGAGTTTCCGATTCTGTTTATCATCATGCTCACCAGCCTGTTATTGCTGATCGACCGGCAGATGGAGCGCATCGACGGCGTCATCCTGCTAACCGGCATGGCGGTGTTTATCTACTGGATCACCCGACTGGGTATGCGCGACCGTGACAAAGACCCCCTGGCGGACGAATTCGCCAGCGAGATTCCGCGCACTATGAGTACCCTTCTGGCCCTGTTCTGGTTGGGGGCCGGTTTATTACTGATGCTGGGCAGCTCACGCATTCTGGTCTGGGCGGCGGTCAATATCGCCCAGGCGCTACAAATCAGCGACCTGGTGATCGGCCTGACCGTCGTCGCCATAGGCACCAGCCTGCCAGAACTAGCGGCGTCGGTGGTCAGCGCCCGCAAGGGCGAACACGATCTGGCGATTGGCAATGTCATGGGGTCCAATATGTTCAACATCCTGGCGGTCATGGGACTGCCGGGGGCCATTGCCCCATCCGCCATCCCGGAGGCGGTCCTGACACGCGACTATCCAGTCATGGTCGGCCTGACCGTGCTGCTCTTTTTTATCGTTTACGGCGTGGCCGGCACGGGCAAAATCAATCGCTTTTGGGGCAGTTTGCTGCTAGTGTGTTTTTTCAGCTACGAGATTTTATTGTATGTCAGCGGGGACTAACCGGATGCAACAAGAGCAATTCACCGTCAAGAATGTCAAGTGCGGCGGCTGCGTCAGCAATATCCAAAAAGGTCTGGGCAGTCAGCCCGGCGTGAACGCAGTGGAGGTCGAACAGGCCTCCGGCAAGGTTACCGTCAGTGGTGAACAACTGCAGCGCGCGCAACTCTCCCAGATTCTGAGCCAACTGGGCTATCCCGAGGCCTGAACAGGCCACAGCGGACAGCTATAATAAACCGCAACTATGACTGAACAACAACTGATAGAACTTGGCCGCTCCGTACTAACCACCGAAGCGGACGCCATCAGCGCCCTGTCTGCGCGCATCGACCAGAGCTTCACTCGCGCCTGCCAGCATATGCTGGCCTGCAAAGGGCGGGTGGTAGTCACAGGCATGGGCAAGTCAGGCCACGTCGGTGGCAAGATTGCTGCCACTTTGGCCAGTACCGGCACTCCGGCCTTTTTTGTCCATCCCGGCGAGGCCAGCCACGGTGATATGGGCATGATCACCAGCCAGGATGTGGTGATGGCCTTATCCAACTCCGGTGAGACCGGCGAGATCCTCACGATACTGCCCTTGATCAAGCGTCTGGGCGTTCCGCTTATCGCACTCACAGGTAACAGCCAATCCACCCTGGCCCGCAATGCCGATGTCTTCCTCGATGTCAGCGTCGCCAAAGAGGCCTGCCCCCTGGGTCTGGCCCCAACGGCCAGCACCACTGTGGCCCTGGCCATGGGTGATGCCCTGGCGGTGGCCATGCTGGAGACGCGCGGTTTTACTGCTGATGATTTCGCACTCTCCCATCCCGGTGGTAGCCTGGGTCGGCGTCTGTTACTGCACGTGGCCGATATTATGCACAGCGGCGAGCAGATCCCGTTGTGCAGCAGCGCAGCCTCGCTCAGCGATGGTCTGCTGGAAATGACGCGCAAGGGGCTGGGTATGACCGGCATCGTCGATGCGCAAAACACCTTGCTTGGTATATTCACCGACGGGGATCTGCGCCGCTGCCTGGACAAAGGACTGCCCGATGTGCGCACCACCACCATGGCGGAAGTCATGACAGCTAACTGCAAAACCATCCAGCCCCAATTGCTGGCAGCCGAGGCACTACGCCTGATGGATAAGCACAAAATTAACGCGCTGATCGTGGTGGACAGGGATAAACAAGTGGTCGGCGCCCTCAATATGCACGATCTGCTGCGCGCAGGCGTGGTTTAAACACCAGAAGAAAGAGCAACACCATGCAGGACATCCTAACCAAAGCAGCCCAAATCAAACTGATCATATTCGACGTCGACGGCGTGCTCACCGACGGCAGCCTTTACCTGGATGATTCCGGCCAGGAGCTCAAGGCCTTTCACTCGCGAGATGGCCACGGTATGAAGATGCTGCAACAAAGCGGTGTACGTATCGCCATCATCACCGGTCGCCGCTCCGAGGTGGTAAAACATCGCATGGCCAGCCTGGGTATCAGCGATGTCTATCAGGGCCAGGAAAATAAATTGGAGGCCTACCAGGAACTGTTGACCCAACTGGGTCTAAGTGACCAGGAAGTCGCCTATATGGGTGACGATGTGGTTGACCTGCCGGTCATGACCCGCGTGGGTCTGGCCATGGCGGTAGCCGACGCCCATCCGCTGGTATGCAAACATGCCCACTGGCAAAGCCGATCTACCGGTGGCAGAGGGGCAGCACGTGAGGCCTGCGAATTGATCATGGAGGCCCAGGACACGCTGACAGCGGCCATGGCCAAATACCTTTCCTAGACAAAGACCAATCCCAACGTGCTCTCCGGCCGCCCTCTAAAGAAAATCACACTACTAGCCCTGGCTCTGTTGGCGCTGGCAAGTTGGTGGCTCAAGGAGAAGCCAAGACCTACTCAAGGCCTCTCCCAGGAAATTCACGAGGCGCCGGACTATTTCATGAACCACTTCAGCTCATATAAAACCAATAGCAAGGGGGAGCTGTACCAACGCTTGATGGCTGATCGCATGGCCCATCACAAAAACAGCGACGAGACGGAACTGGAAACACCGTTACTTAAGGTCTATAAAGATCATGAACTGCAGTGGCAAATCAAGGGCCGGCAGGGCGTCATCAAACCCGGGGGCGAAGATCTTGTCCTGCAAGGAGACATCGAACTCTACCGTCCCGCCACGACCAAAGACCAGTCCCTGCGCCTCTACACAGAACAACTGGAATATCAGTCCAAACCCGGCATAGTCAGCACAGATCTGCCGGTCACGATCAAGAGCGAACAGGGCACCACCCAGGCAGTGGGCCTGCGCGCCTATCTCAACGAGGAGAAAATACTGTTACTGTCACAGGTGCGGGGGGTCTATGAACCCAAATAATCTGATCATCTTGCTGTCACTGCTGGCTCTTCCCCTGACGGTCAGCGCCAAAAAGGGCGATGGCGATCAACCCATCCACGTCAGTGCAGATCGCGTCATCATCAATCAACAAAAGCAGGAGAGCACCTACAGCGGAGATGTAGTGATTATCCAGGGTACCATGCGTCTGGATGCGGATCTGGTCACCATCTACGGCACCCGCGACAAAGCGGAGAAGCTGGTTGCCTTCGGGCGTCCGGCGCACTACAGACAGGATCCGGACAATCCGCAGGATGGAGAGATCAGCGCCCACGCCGATCAAATAGAATATATTACCAGTAGCGAACTGGTCACCCTGCTGGGCAAGGCCAACATTCAACAGAAAAATGATCAATTCAGCGGCGAACGCATTGTCTATAATGCGCGTACCGAGCAGGTCAAGGCCGACGGCAATAACCAGCAGGAACGGGTCAAGCTGGTACTGGAACCCAAAAAAGACGCGAACAACAAAAACAAACAATCTACCAATCCATGAGCAGACATACCCTACAGGCCGAAAATCTGGCCAAACAATATAAAAAGCGCCAGGTGGTAAAGCGGGTATCCCTGACCATGAACAGCGGCGAGGTGGTCGGTCTGTTGGGGCCCAATGGTGCCGGCAAGACAACCAGCTTTTATATGATTGTCGGACTGGTCAGCTGTGACCATGGCACCATCCGCCTGGACGACAACGACATCACCCACCTGCCCCTGCACGCACGAGCCCGCCTGGGCATAGGCTACCTGCCGCAGGAGGCATCCGTATTTCGAAAACTCTCGGTGGAAGACAATATTCTGGCGATCCTGCAGACACGTCCCAACCTTAACCGGGAACAACAACATCAGCGCCTGGAACAGTTACTGGGCGAACTCAATATTGACCACATACGCACCAACCTGGGGATGAGCCTGTCCGGCGGAGAACGCCGTCGGGTGGAAATTGCCCGTGCGCTGGCGGCCGATCCAGCCTTTATCCTGCTGGACGAGCCCTTTGCCGGTGTTGACCCCATCTCGGTTATCGACATCCAGCGCATCATTGAACACCTGACCTCACGCCAGATAGGTGTGTTGATTACGGACCACAATGTCCGCGAGACCCTAGGCATTTGCCAGCGAGCGTATATTATGAATGCAGGGGAAGTGATTGCCGCCGGGACACCAGAGCAATTGCTGGCCGACCAACAGGTTAAAAATGTTTATCTGGGACAAGACTTTAGACTGTAACCTTTGTTTGATTTTATCCATAGTCGACAAAAACATATATTTCACAGGGTTTAGTCTGGCGCTGCCCAGGCGCCATAAATTAGAGTAAACTTAATCTCCAGAAGGTACGGACAGTCTAAAAATCATGAAACAATCGCTCCAGCTTCGACTCGGCCAATCTCTCACCATGACACCCCAATTGCAGCAGGCCATTCGCCTGTTACAGTTGTCCAGTCTTGAATTACAGACCGAGATCCAACAGGCGCTGGAAAGCAACCTGATGCTGGAGGTCAAAGACGACAATGCCATGGAGGGACCGCAGGAGTCTGATTACAAATCGGAAGACGGCTCCGATACCGCACCGGAAGAGCGCGAACTCTCCATTGAAGCCGGCGGCGGGGACGAACTCGGCCAAAATGATATTCCCGATGAATTACCGGTAGACAGCTCCTGGGATGATATCTACGATTCCGGCAGCTATACCAGCGGCAGCGGTCAGGGCAGTGACAATGAAGGCCGTGAATTTGAAAATTTTACCAGTGCCACCGAAGGACTGCATGAACACCTCACCTGGCAGATGAGCATGGCACCTTTTAGCGACAGTGACATTGCCATTGCCGAGACCATAATCGACGCCATCGATGATGACGGCTATTTGAGCGTCTCTTTGAGTGACATCCTGGCCAGCGCCCAAGCAGACTACCCCGATCTGGACATGGAAGAGGTCGAGGCTGTACTGCACCGGGTACAGAATTTTGACCCACCGGGCATCGCTGCACGCAGTCTACAGGAGAGCATGGCTATACAGCTGAAACAACTGGATCCTAAGATACCCAACCGCGATCACGCGCTCGTATTGGTTCAACAACACTTTGATCTTCTCGCCAATCACGAATATAGCCAGTTGATGCGCCGTATGAAGCTGAACAATGAGCAGCTACAGGCTGTCATCCAGCTGATCCAGAGCCTGAACCCGCGTCCTGGCGGCATACTCAGCAACAATAATATCGAGTACATTATTCCCGACGTCTTTGTACGCAAGGTCAAGGGACGCTGGAAAGTCGAACTGAATCCCGAAGTGACCCCCAAACTGAGTATCAACTCCCTCTATGCCAAGATGATACAGCGCGCCAACACCAGCAAAGACAATCTTTACCTCAAGGATCAGTTGCAGGAGGCGCGCTGGTTCATCAAAAGTCTGCGCAGTCGTAACGAGACCCTGTTGCGCGTTGCCAAGGCTATTGTTGAACGTCAGAGGGGTTTCCTTGAACACGGCGAGGAGGCCATGAAGGCCATGGTGATGCACGACATCGCCCAGGAGCTGGAGATGCACGAGTCAACCATCTCGCGTGTAACCACCAAAAAGTACATGCACACACCACGCGGCATCTATGAACTGAAATTCTTTTTCTCCAGCCATGTAAGCACCTCAAGCGGTGGCGAGTGCTCATCCACAGCCATTCGCGCCATGATCAAGAAACTGGTCAGTGCGGAAAACCCTTCCAAGCCCCTGAGTGACAGCAAACTTGCGGACATGCTGGCGGAAAAGGGCATACAAGTTGCGAGAAGGACTATAGCCAAATATCGTGAAGCCTTGTCCATCCCGCCGTCCAATGAAAGAAAACGGCTCATCTGAGCCCTTTATTTACACTAGGAGTAGATCATGCAATTAAACATCACCGGTCAACACGTCGACATCACAGATTCGCTGCGCAATTATGTAACTTCCAAAATGGAGAAACTGGAGAAGCATTTTGACAACGTGACCAATGTCCACGTCGTTCTCAAGGTGGAAAAAAATCGTCAGATGGCCGAGGCCAGCGTACACATCAAAGGTAATAATTTATTCGCGGACAGCGAAGATGAAGATATGTATGCCGCCATCGACGCATTGATCGACAAGCTGGACCGTCAGATCATCAAACACAAGGAAAAGATCACCTCCCACCGTTAATCCGGCACAGGGACTAACCGACACTCTGTCTTGGACCTTTTTCTCAGATGCAATTAGTTCAACTTTTATCCAATGATCGCGTGGCCTGCCACGCGAACGCCAGCAGCAAAAAGCGGCTGTTAGAACTGGCCAGCGAACTGCTGGCCAGTGCCGACACACGGCTGACACAAAAACAGATTTTCGAATGTCTGATCGCCCGTGAAAAACTCGGCAGCACCGCACTTAATCACGGTGTTGCCATACCACACGGGCGCTTCCAGACCGGTGGCGAGGCAATCGCCGCATTTGTTCAATTGCAACAAGGAGTGGACTACGACGCCGCCGACAACGAACCGGTGGACATGGTGTTCGCGCTATTGGTGCCCGAGGAAAATGCCCAGGATCACATTCATATCCTGGCTGCGGTTGCCGAACTATTCAGCAGTCAGGCCATGCGCGACAAACTGCGGCAAGCCGGTGATGTCAGCGAGATTTTCGACATACTGGCAAGTGCTCAACGCTGACCGGCAATACCCATGGCGTCAGCAGTCACGATTGGCGATATTCTGACCCGGCACAATGCCTCTCTAGACCTGTGTCTGGTACTGGGAGACAAACAAGCCAATCTGCTGGGGGATAATAAGTCGGATCATACCGATCCGATTGGCCACCTGAACGTCATCCACCNNGCCCCAACCGTATTCAGGTTTTAGGACGCCACGAACTGCGCTTTCTTGCCAACCTTGGTAAGAACAGCCTGGCGGACACACTGAAGTCACTATTTGAACAACAACCGAAAGCTATTGTCGTTGCCGATGGTGCCGAAGTACCAAAGGAAATACGCGAACGCGCCGAACAGACCTCCACGCCCGTACTGACCAGCAACCAACGCTCATCCATGGTCATCAATCACCTGCGCTATATCCTGATGGAAAAAACCGCTGGCAGTTGTCTGATTCACGGCGTGTTCCTGGAAATTCTCGGTCGTGGCGTTCTCATCACCGGCGACAGCGGCATTGGCAAGAGCGAACTAGCGCTTGAATTGATCAGTCGTGGCCATCGCCTCATTGCCGATGATATGCCCGAGTTCAAACGCATTGCACCTGACATCATAGATGGCACCTGCCCTGTCCTGCTGCGCGACTTTATCGAGGTACGGGGCCTGGGTATACTCAATGTACGTTCGATGTTCGGTGACAGCTCGGTGAAACACCACAAATATTTGCGTTTGGTGGTTAAACTGGTACGCGCACAGGATCTTCTTGTGGACGAACAAGATCGCCTCGGCAACAACTACCGCACACGTGACATTCTAGGCGTTGCCGTGCCCGAAGTGACTTTACCGGTTGCCACAGGACGCAACCTGGCGGTGCTGGTCGAGACCGCGGTACGCAATCACATGTTGTTTGCCAACGGCTACAACTCAGCACAGGATTTTATCGAAAAACAGCGTTCTCTCATGCAGACGGGTGAACAATGCACTTAATTATCGTTAGCGGCGTATCCGGCTCAGGTAAATCCATTGCCCTAAATGTTCTGGAAGATCTCGATTACTACTGCATCGATAATCTGCCCCTATGGCTTTTACCTGAACTCGCACTGCATTCGACCGACAGACTACTGTCTGATCGGCTGGCAGTCGGAATCGACGTACGCAACCAGACGCGTGATCTGACCCAATTCAACAATGTATTACACACGTTGAAAAAGAGCAGCCTGCACACCGACGTCCTGTTTCTCGATGCCGAGGACGGAATCCTTATCAAGCGTTTCAGTGAAACCCGGCGCAAGCACCCGCTCAGCGATGCCAACACCTCCCTGGCTGACGCCATCCGACGTGAACGCAGCCTGCTGGATCCTATTCGCACCAATGCCGACCTCTATGTTGACACCAGCCTGACCAACATTCACCAGCTGCGCGATCTGATGCTCAAACATTTTGCCGAGACGCGCAAACAGGGATTGTCGATACTGGTGCAATCCTTTGGCTTTAAACACGGAATCCCCAAAGACGCCGATTTCGTCTTCGATGTCCGCTGCCTGCCCAACCCCCACTGGGATCCCAGTCTGCGCAACTACACCGGTCTGGATGCGGAAGTAGCATGCTTTCTTGAGCAGAAGGATGACGTCAAACGCATGCTCGTCGACATCGGTCGCTTTGTTAAATCCTGGATTCCCGACTTCGAGCGGGAAAAACGCAGTTACCTAACCATCGCCATCGGCTGTACCGGTGGACAGCACCGTTCCGTCTATTTGGCCGATGCCCTGTTTAAAGACCTCACGGCCTCAGGCATACTAAACGTCATCATCAGACACAGAGAACTGCCATGACCGTCGGTGTGCTGATCGTAACCCACAACAAAATCGGTAACGCCCTGTTGGATGCGGCCAAGGACATGCTCGGCATCTGCCCCTTGGCCACCGAGGTTCTCACCGTTCCTCAGGATTGCGAACCCGAGCAGATTGCACGCGAAGCCATTGCACGGATTCAGGCCCTGGATTCCTCCGATGGCGTATTGGTACTGGCGGATATCTTCGGCGCCACCCCCTGTAATATCGCCCTACGCCTGCAAAACCTGGAAAGGGTCAGCATCGTCACCGGCGTCAACCTACCCATGCTCATTCGTGTACTCAATTATCCACAACTCGACCTGCGCCAGTTGGTCAACAAGGCAGTCTCCGGTGGCAAAGACGGTATCATGCCCGTCAATCAGGTGGAGCTGGACGATGATTGAAAGGGAACTGGAAATCATCAACAAACTCGGTCTACATGCCCGCGCCGCCGCCAAGTTTGTCGCCGTCAGCAGCAAATTCAACAGCCATCTTACCGTTACCCGCAATGGCCGCGAAGTCAACGGCAAGAGCATCATGGGCGTCATGATGTTGGCCGCCAGCAAGGGCACATGCATCATCGTCAAGGCCGAAGGGGACGACGAACAACAAGCGGTTGATGCGTTGGAACAACTGATCAAGGATCGCTTTGGTGAAAATGAGTGACTGACAACATATTATGACCCTATCCCTGGCCGGCCACCGCAGCAATGGAAACGTCGTTATCGGCAAGGCCTGCATCATCCGCCAGTCCATGCTGGAGGGCGTTCCCAAACAACTCATCGCACCGAACTTGCTGGAAGCGGAAATCAATCGCTTCCAGCTTGCTGTACAACAAACTCAGGAAGAGCTGCAGTTGTCACAGCGTCATCTTACCGGGGCTCATGATGTCGATGTTCACGAACTGGTCAACAGCCATTTATTGATGCTCAATGATCGCCTGTTCCGTCAGGGACCGATCGACATCGTGCGTCAATATCAGTGCAATGCCGAATGGGCGGTCGTAGAGCAACACCGCCAGATCATCGAGGTTTTCAATCAGGCTGATGACAACTACCTCAGGACCCGCACCGATGATATCGATTACATCATGCTGCGCATTATCAACTATCTTAAAAATCACCAGCCGTCGGATACTGACCATATCGGCAATGATGTCAGGGGACGCATCATCGTCACCGATATCATCGGACCTGCGCAGATCATCCTCTTCACCCATGCCGGCGCCATTGGCTTTATCACTGCGCGCGGCAGCCCGGCCTCACACGCCAGCATACTGGCCCACAACCTGAACATTCCCTTACTGAGCGGTGTCGCTCATGCCGCCAATCTGATTAAAGCCGGCGAGGATTTGATCGTCGACGTGGACCTCGGACATGTCACTGTCGATCCCGAGCAGTCGATCCTGGCTTTTTATCAACGCAAGCTGCAACAACGCAAAACCGACGACCGGCGCCTGCAGGAACTTATCGGCAGGCCCTGTCGAACCCGGGACGGCCATGAAATCGAACTACTGCTGAACATCGATCAGATCGGCGACCTGAAAGCCATTCGCAGCAGCTTGCAGGAGCAAGGCGTGGCAGGCGTCGGCCTGTTTCGCACCGAATACCAGTTCCTCAACCGGCAATCCGCACCCGACGAGGAGGAGCTGTATCAGGACTATTGCAAACTCTTAAAGGCGGCCGGTGACAAACCAGTGACCCTGCGCACCCTGGACATCGGCCACGACAAGTTGCCGACCTATCTGGATCGTCTGGACACCCCCGGTGGCAATCCGGCCCTGGGACTGCGCGCTATTCGCTACAGCCTGCATCACAAGCGCCTGTTTGAGACACAGCTGCGCGCCATGATCCGTGCGTCCACTCAGGGAAACGCCCGCCTGCTGATTCCCATGATCACCAATGAGCAGGAGATACATCAGGTCAGAAACCTGATTCAACACAACAGCGCCCAGCTGCAACAACAGGGGATCGCCTGTAACAGCGCGCTGCCGGTAGGCGTCATGATCGAGACACCCGCTGCGGCGGTCATGGCCCATCACTGGTGCCGGTGGGCGGACTTCATCTCCATTGGCACCAATGATCTGATTCAATACACCCTGGCGGTAGACCGGATGGATGACCAGGTCAGCCACCTCTATCAAGCCGACCACCCGGCGGTTTTGCAACTGGTATTTCATATCATCCAGAGCGCGCGCCGCCACCGGCTACCCGTCACCTTATGCGGTGAAATGGCGGCCGATCAACGCTTCACCGCCTTGTTGCTGGCCATGGGACTGGAAAGTTTCAGCGTCCCCGGAGGCGAAATACTGCAGGTCAAACAGGCAATACTCTCCAGTGACCGTGATCACCTGACAGCGGAAATAGGCCGAATATTCACCCGCGGCGAATACCAACACCTCGAAAAATACCTGCACTGATTCATTACGCGTAAAACTCCGTGCTCTCCACAACCCGCGAACAAAAACCTGGGCTACAATAACGCTTGGCGCTATCGCCCGCGCCCCGCAGGCATTACACTGCCCAACCTTTAGCATGAGACTTAACCAGCCACCATGGACTCGCAGAGCAACAGCACCCTGGAACAGATCAATGACCTGCTGGAACACGGCACGGTCAACCAGGTCTCTGCGTTGCTTAATGAATATAATCCGGCCGACATAGCCAGCCTGCTGGAATCGCTGCCGCAGAACGAACGTAAGGCCATCTGGGAACTGGTCAGCCTGGAAAAGACCGGTGAGGTCCTGGCCCACGTCAATGACACGGTGCGTGCAGCCCTGATCAAGGTCATGGATGCCGACGAGTTGATCCAGGCCATCGAGGTCATGGACATCGACGATCTAGCGGACATTCTGCCCGACATCCCCGACCACAACCTCAAGATCATCCTGCGCTCCCTGGACAAGCAAAGGCGCTCGCGCCTGGAGCGGGTATTACCCTACGCCGAGGACACCGCCGGTGGTCTGATGAACACCGATACCATCAC
>DKAX01000202.1 GCA_002450975.1 Proteobacteria bacterium UBA6915 | reverse complement strand
ACTGGGCCAGATACTGTGCTGGTTACCTTCCGCCCCCTGGGCACTGACACTGACCCGCTCGACAACACCGCTATTGCGTTCAAGTACAAAAACGTCATCGGCGTCATTTCTATCACCGGCAACCAGATTGCTGGCGCTGGAATAGAAAGCAATCACGGAGCCATCACCATTAATGGCGGCACGATAACTACTACCGTTTGCCTGACCACCTTGCGCGGTGGTGGATACCCGTTGCGTTGTGTTATTAAGCCGATCATATAAAAAAATGTCCCAGGCATTGTTGCTATCGCCCGGCACCAGAGTACTGGCCTGCGACTCATATACCACGTAACTACCATCGGCGCTGATCGCAGCCCACAGACTATGACCGTTACCCTGTTCTCCCTGATTGCCGACGCTGATGCGCCTGATGGAGCGATCCTGCCTGTCAAACAGGAAGACGTCGATCATTCCGTTGGTATCCCCGGGGACCAGGTTGCTCGCACGTGAATAAAAGACTGCAAAGCGACCATCAGCGCTCATCACCGGCTCGAAGCTGTGATCATTGCCCTGCACCCCTTGGGCGTTTGTACTGATGCGATCGAACTTACCTGTCTGTCGATCAAAGATAAAAATATCGGAGCGGGAATTGGTATCGCCGGCAACCAGATTGCTGGCGTAAGAGGAAATGGCGACTAGACGACCGTCACCACTAAAGCTTACGCTCATACTGTGGGAGTTCCCGACAATACCGGCTCCCCCGGCAGTAATGCCGTTTATCGCCGCCTGCGCGTTGACCGCAATCAACAGCGACAGTACCAGGTGCATACGCATGAGCGGCTTCATTGCACCACCTCCTGGCTCAATACCGGGAAGTGCATTTTTTCACCGTTGTAGCCAACGGCCTCGGCAACAAACATCAGGCTTAGCCCCTGCAGGGAATAGCCCACGGGAAGGATACTTTTGAATGTACCGGTAATGACATCTTCACCGCCGCCCTCCAGGTTACCGATATCAAGGCGGGTATTGTCTTTGGAATCCACAAAATGGGGATCAGCAATATTCAAGCTGATCGAGGTCAAGTGCCGGGCGTTATGATTATGCAGGGTCACTTGAACCGTAATCTCAGTCTGGTTGTCAACAGCACTCGCCCGCGACTCTATTATGCGGTGTGTTGCCTGCAAATGATCTGCTTGCGCTAATAAAGGCAATCCCTGCAGAAAGACTGCAGTAAACGCTGCAATGAAATAACATCTACCCATTCGACCACCCTTAGCTATAGTTATGAATTTATTGCACACGCAACAACCACCCAATCAGGCTGTTTGTCGAGGCAAAGACTAGCCGGTTAAATCCACACTTAAAATCTAAACATTTCACACCTTGATCATGCCGGGGTGAATTAGCGCAGGATCTGTGGGCTTGTTCACAACTGGTACGGGGATTGCGTAATAAATCCCGCCTATTGACTCACAACGGTATTGTGATTGAGTTGGCAACTCGTATAGGGGTAAAAGAAATATCGTGCTGGCTCTTCTAGGAAATTCCGGGGCGCACTAAAATTCAGGTGAGGCGGGAAAAAATAGAGCAGTTAATCACTATGCAACGTGTTCTTTCGACAATGACCAGGCAACACCTCATCGAAGGTGTCACTACACTGTTTTTGCTGATATGTGCCGTAGCCTCGCACTATTTTCTCTACCCATCCATGGGCCAGGCTACGCAATTCAATCTTCTCTATTTATTACCGGTAATTTACCTGACCTATCGCCTAGGCTTTCACTGGGGCGCCGGAATGGCCTTGGCAGGCTGGCTGGCCTGGATTGTGACGGCATTCGTTCTGGCGCCCGCAGAACTCAAAACTATCGGCGGCCTGTGGCAGGCGATCCAGCTGTTTATAATATTGTTTTTAACGACAACGCTGATCAACGCGGCGCGGCGCCATTTGAATTTCGTCAATCGGCCGCAACGGGACCCTTTGACCAGTCTGCCGGTACGCAGCGAATACATGCACCAGATCAACCAGGAACTGACCCGATCGCGCCGCTATAACCGCCCCTTCAGCATCATTCAGCTCAACGTTGATAATTTTCGCCCTTTCAACGAGTCCTACGGTTATCGGGCGGGAGACCAGCTGCTGGCCTTGATGTCTCACACCGTATTGGAGTGCACCCGCAGTACCGATGCGGTGGCGCGCACCGGGATCGATGATTTTTCTATCCTGATCCCGGAAACCCGCCAGGCCCAGGCCAAGGAGATCGCCGAGCGCCTGATGGAACGCCTGCAGCAAATCGCTGACAACCAACACTGGCCGGTGACCTTCACCATCGCCATAGCCACCTATAACACCTTGCCACCCAATGCCGATAGTGTGGTCCGCTTCAATGAAAGACTCATGCAAAAGGCCAAGGCAACCGGAAAAAACATAATAAAATCCGAGAGTTATACCGCCAAAAACAGCGACAACTGGGAGTCGCGCTACATCCGCCGCAGTTAACAGTCGGCCCCTATCCCCCTATAATCCCCAGACCCGGTGGCCTTCGCCACCTGCTAAAGGCCGCTTTACCCATGTATTTAAAACATTTCGATCTGAAAGAGGCGCCGTTCAATATCACACCGGACCCGCGCTATTTATTCATGAGCGTCTCCCATCAAGAGGCTTTGGCCCATCTACTCTATGGCATTACCCACGGCAGTGGCTTTGTGCAGTTGACCGGCCAGGTCGGCACCGGCAAGACCACCTTGAGCCGTTGCCTGCTTCAGCAGTTACCCAACAATGTCGATGTCGCCCTGGTACTCAACCCCAAGGTCAGCGCCCTGGAACTGCTCTCCACCCTGTGTGACGAGTTGCAGATTCGCTACGACAAGCAACACTCCGGAATAAAGGCGCTGATTGACGCGCTGAATAGTTACCTCCTGGCCACCCATGCCCAGGGCCGGCGCACGGTATTGATCGTCGATGAGGCGCAAAACCTCAGCCTGGATGTGCTGGAACAGATCCGCCTGCTGACCAACCTGGAAACCAGCAAAGATAAGCTGCTGCAAATCGTGCTGATCGGCCAACCGGAACTGCAGGAGCTGTTGTCACGCCCGGAGACCCGCCCGGTGGCGCAGCGCATCACAGCCCGCTATCACCTGGAGAGCCTGAGCGCCATCGACTGCCAGGCTTATATCCAATACCGACTGGCGGTAGCCGGCGCCAAAAGCCCTTTGTTCAATCCACAGGCAGTACGCACCATCTACCGCGCCAGCAAAGGTATTCCGCGCCTGATCAATATTTTGTGTGACCGCTGTCTGCTGGGCGCTTTTGCCCAGAATCTGACCATGGTTGATCAGGATATCGCCCGTCACGCTGTCAGGGAGATTCTGTATCAGACCGGGCCTGGTTTGAGCAAACGCTGGCAAACCGGTTTGTCGATTGCAGCGGCAGTGCTTGGGCTCACCAGCGCATTGTGGCTGCTAAAGCCCATGCTCGGCCTGGGACAAGATCCACAACAAACCGCGGCGAAAATCATCAAGGAAAACCGCCAAAAAATAGAGCCTGTCGATCCAACCAAGAATAACAACGAAACGATAGCAGCCGCTGGTGAAACAATAACCGTCGGAGATCTGGACCGTTGGTTACGCAGCCACGAACTGGTCAGTGAAGAGAATGCGGTGAAATCTCTGGCGCAACTCTGGTCCATGGATGTCTCTACGGAAACTGCCAGCGGCGATTGCTCAGCGCTGGCTCAGGTCGGTCTGCGCTGCCTGAAACAGAGCGGGACCTGGAATAGTGTGCGCCAACTCAATCTGCCGGCGGTTTTGGAATTGACCGACCGCCTGGGGACGCCGCACTACGTCGTCGTTGCCGGCATGGATGATCAGTCGGCACAACTGCAGATTGATGGACAACGCCGGCGTATCGCCCGCCAGGTGCTGGATCGCTACTGGTTCGGACACTTCCTGGTGTTGTGGCACCCCCCGCGCCCCGACACCATCACCCTGGAACCAGGCATGTTCAATCGTGACGTCGCCTGGCTGCGGGAGAGTCTGACGCGTATCCGCAACCTGTCGATTGAAGGCGCCATCGACAATCACTATGACGCGAAACTGCAGGAACAGGTTACCCGCTACCAGCAAAGCCAGCAATTGACGGCTGATGGCATTGTTGGGCCGCTCACCTTTATCGCCTTGCAAAACGATCTCGCCGATCCATCGTCACCACGCCTGTTCAGCAATCCCGTACTGGCTCGGGAACAAGTCCAGGATTAACTACAGGAACAGCACTATGTCCTATATTCTCGATGCCCTGCGCAAAAACGAACAAGGCGGCCAACACACGCACCCCACTGTCAGCCCCGTGGCATTGCCCCTGCGCCAGAAAAGACACCGCCCGACACGACGGCCACTCACCTTCTGGCTGGCCCTCACCATTGTCATCGCCAACGTCACTGGCCTGATCTACTACCTGACTTCCGAACCGGAGCAAAGACAAATCACGCCCATAACACATATACCGGAAACCGCCGGCATAGCTGCGCCAGCACCTGAAACCGCAGCCGTGGCAACTGTTTCACCCGCCATACCCACTCAGACGATCAGCGCCGGTGAAGCTGTGACCGAGACACCTCGACCTGCCGAACCGAAAGACGAGCCGCCGGTAGAATTTATGGATCTGCCGGAAACAATACGCAGCCAGATTCCACGTCTGCACCTGGATGTCCACGTCTATTCCGAGGAGACGCAAAAGCGCTATGTAATGATCGAATTGCAGAAGTATCACGAACAGGAACGTATCAATGCGGATCTGGTACTGGAACAAGTGCTGCCCGATGGCGTGGTCTTTCGATTTCAGGAACGGCGTTTTTTCTACCGTAGTCAGCGCTAGCCGTCAACGACGCGGATAAAAATAGAGGTAGGCCGGTAGTCCCGCCAACTCTTCACTGACGGTGAAATATCCACGCCCCTGTGCCTGCCAGGCCAGGGCCTCACCCTGGGGCTCGCGTATATAGGAGACCGCCAAGGCGGTTTGCAGCAAGGCCTGCGCCACTGTCTGTTCGGCCGTGCGTCGCCAGTAAAAGATCTGGTGATAGCTTTTCAGCAGTATCTCGTCGCCATCTGGCGAAATATCACCGGCGACCAGAGTGGAAAGCGCCAGTTCCGCCACCCGCTCCAGTAGAATCGACTCGTCCGTTGCCTGGGGATAGGCGGCGCGGTAGATGCGCGCACGCCCCTCTTCCTTGCTGACAATAAAGAGATCTCCACTACGCGGATCCACCATCAGGGTTTCCGCATCACGTGCACCGTCAGGATAACGCAGGGTGAAGACCTCGGCGCGCAAACGGTTGCTGACCTGCACACCGTCCCTGAGCAGGGGCTCACTCACCCGGCAGACACGCACCTCGGCGTTTCTCACCAGGTTGTCACCGATATCGCCGATATAGAGGTAATTCTGTCCCGGCACCGGCCCGGGGCCAACGGCCATATCCTCCCAGTCACGCGCCGGGCAATCGGCGATGTAATAGACGCCAAGGTGTTCGCCGCGGATATTCATAGCGTAGACACGACTCTCGTCGCCGGAGTCGTTGTGAACCCACAGCACATCTTTGTTGATCCGACTGGCGGCAAGCCCGGAGGCCTCGGTGATCAGCGGATACTGTACCTCGCCCAGATCCTGACGGTAGCCGAAACTACCATCGCCGCGAAGGCCTTGGACACCGGCGCAGCCGCTAAACACCAAAGCAACGAGAACAAGAAACCGATGGCGTATCACTTACATCAGACTCTTGGAGACCACTTCATACACATCCCGTGACAGGGATTGCGCACCCATGATGCGCTCCAGTTGCGCACGCATCAGTCCCTGGCGTATCGGTTCGTAGCGGCGCCAACCGGTCAAGGGCGTCAGCAGGCGCGCCGCCATGATCGGGTTGGAGCGGTTGTGCGCCAACACCTGGTCGGCCAAAAAGGCGTAACCGGCACCATCAATGGCGTGGAACTGACGCAGATTGTTGTTGCAGAAACTCCCCACCAGGGCGCGCACCTTGTTGGGATTGTTGCCGTCATAGGCACCGTGTTGTGACAGCGCCTTGACCTGCTCCAGGGCCCCCGGCAGGCGCGAACCCGACTGTAGGGCAAACCACTTATCCATCACCAGCGTATCGTGCTGCCAACGCTGATAAAAATCGTCCAGGGCCTGTGCGCGCTCGGGGCAATCAACATGGACCAGATTAGCCAGGGCAGCCAGACGATCGGTCATGTTGTCAGCGGTTTCGTACTGGCGCCAGCACAACAGCCTGACCTCCTCATTGGCGACAAACATCATATAGGATAAGGCCTGATTCTTGACCGCACGTCGTCCGGCATCGGCGGCAGCAAATTGGTATCCGCCCGGCGTCAAATGGTCTCGGTAAAGTGCGGCCAGCTGCCGCCACAGGGCACGGGCCAGGGTTTCACGCAGGAAAACGCTGGCCTGGAAGATCGCCTCGGGATCGATCTCGGCCGACTCTTCAGCCAGATAGGCCTCACCGGGTAGCCCCATAGCCTGTGCCAGGAACAATCGATCCAAACTCTCATCGGCCAACAAGGTGGAGAAGGCTTGCACATAGGGGGCATCCAGCCCCAGGGGACGGACATGGCGCACATCGTCGGCCAGTTGTAACAGCCGCTTGCAGGCCAGCGTCTGACCGGAGTCCCAACGCACGAAAGGATCGCTGTCTTGGGCCATGAGAAAGATCAAATCATCGTCGCTGAGGTCATGACGCAGGCGCACCGGTGCCGAGAAACCGCGCAGCAACGAGGGCACAGGTCGTTGCGCAATATTTTGGAACGTGAAACGCTGTTCCCGGGCGGTCACACTAAACACCCGTGAGGTTTGTGCAGTGTCTACCGTCTCATCGACCAAACGCAGGGGCAGATCCTCCCCATTGGCCCCCACCAGGCCCACGGCCAGCGGGATATGAAACGGCGCCTTGTCAGGCTGCCCGGGGGTTGCAGGGCAACTCTGTTTGACGTGCAGGGTATAGCTCTGCGCTGCCTGGTCATAGATACCTTTGACCTCCAGCTGCGGGGTACCTGCCTGGTCGTACCAGCGTTGAAACTGGGTCAGGTCGTAGCTGTTGGCGTCGGCCATGGCAGCGACGAAATCCTCCGTGGTCACCGCCTGACCATCGTGNNCGTACATCGCCAATACGCTGTACCGGTCGCGACATCAGGTCACCGGTAAACTCCTGATCGCGGAATACTGTCAGCCCCTCTTTAAGGCTCAGCTGAAACCAGTCCCGGCAGGTGACGCGGTTACCGGTCCAGTTGTGAAAATATTCGTGGCCGACGATACCCAATATGCGTTCATACTCGCCGTCGGTGGAGGTTTCCGGGCGCGCCAGCACACAGGCGGAATTGAAAATATTCAGCCCCTTGTTCTCCAT
>DKAX01000155.1 GCA_002450975.1 Proteobacteria bacterium UBA6915 | reverse complement strand
ACCGATCTGGCCGACTACCTGGTGCGCATTGGTGTACCTTTCCGTGATGCCCATGAGATCGTCGGTAAGGCGGTACGTTACGGCGTGGAGCAGGGTAAGGATCTGTCTGAAATGACCCTGGCTGAGTTGCAGCAGTTCTCCGATTGCATCGAACAGGATGTCTTCCAATACCTGACCCTGGAGGGTTCGGTGGCGGCGCGCAACCACATCGGCGGCACCGCACCGGCCCAGGTCAAGGCGGCTGTGGCGCGCGGCTGGCAGTGGTATAAAGAGGTCGTGTAAAAGGCCGTGAACTACCTGGCTCACCTGTTACTGGCCGGTGAGGAGGCGGAGTCCATCGCCGGTAATCTGATGGGCGACTTCGTCAAGGGACGTGTCGACGGTCTCTACACCCCCGGTATACGCCGCGGCATCGTGCAGCACCGTACTATCGATCGTTTTGCCGACGAACATCTATTTTTCCGGCAAAGCCGCGGGCGTATTTCCGCTGAGCAGCGCCGCTATGCCGGCATCCTGATCGACATTTTTTATGATCACTTTCTTTGTCGTCACTGGTCGCAATTCAGCAATGAACCCTTGGACGACTTTACCCGGCGTGTCTATGCTGTGTTGCAGGATTATCTGCCGTTATTTCCCCCGCGTTTACAGCACATTGTGCCCTTTATGGTCGAGCAGGATTGGTTGAGTTCCTACGGTGATACCCGCTCCGTGGAGAGGGCCTTGACCGGGGTGGGACGGCGCCTGCGCCGGGACAATCCCCTGCACCGGGCGGTGTCGGAATTGCATGATTCCTATGACGATTTGCAGACTGATTTCCTGAATTTCTTCCCCCTGCTCATGGATTATGTCCGGCGGTCGATAATTTCAGGGTCGTAGATAACAAAAAGCAGCAGGTATAGCCAACTCTATGCAGCAGGGCCAGAAACCAGTAATAGGGGTATTTGATTCCGGCGTCGGCGGCTTGTCCGTCGTTCGTCATATCCGCCGTCATCTTCCTGGGTACGATATTCTTTATGTCGCTGACAGCGATCATGTTCCCTACGGGGAAAAGTCATCTTTGTTCATTCAGCAACGCAGCCTGGCTATTTGCGAATTTTTATTGCAACAAGGGGCCAAGGCCTTGGTTGTTGCCTGTAATACCGCCACGGCGGCGGCCATTGATCTGCTGCGCTGGACTTATACTGTCCCGGTCATTGGCATGGAGCCCGGGGTCAAGCCCGCCGTGGCTGCCAGCCAAAGTGGTAAAGTCGGTATCCTCGCCACCAGCAGTACTTTACATAGTGAACAGTACAAACGCCTGGTGAACCGTTATGGCAAAGAGGCTCGGGTAATTGCCCAGCCTTGCCCCGGACTGGTGGAGTGTGTCGAAGGCGGAGAACTGGAGGGCGATAACGTCCGGCGCCTTTTACATCAATATATAGATCCTCTTTTGAAACAAGGGGTCGATACGCTTGTGTTAGGTTGCACACACTATCCTTTTTTGACGGCGATGATTCGTCAATTGGTCGGGCCGGCAGTCACGCTGATCGATACGGGTGAGGCCGTCGCCCGTCAGGTGCAGCGTAGTTTGGCAGATCATGTCACCGACTCGGCGCAAGGTGAGTGTCGTATTTGGGTAAACAGTCAGGATCTGGTGTCCGCTACGGCGCGTATTCAGCAATTGGTCGATTTCCCGGTATCCTTGCAGCAGTTACCTGAGCCCTATGCCCAGGCGAGCGCGACGGGTGCTGCTCCCCCCCTGAGGCAATCCGGTTCCTGATTCAGGGATTTATTAAATTTTATTAAGTTTCATGTTTCCAAAGTCGATACAGCCTCTATAAAAATAACTGTAGAGTATGTCATGGGCTAGAACTCCCACTATGTATCTGTCATAGCTGTCAGTGAAACCTTAAAAACTGTTGTTGCCATTGCCGGGCGTATGCAACGCGTTGCCATCAACGCCATGTTGCTGGCACGGCGTATTTCACAGGGTGTCGATGGTTATAAATCGGTAACGCTGGCCCTGCGCCGGTTTGCCGATGAGTTGAACCGGCATATCGTCGAGTTGGATGGTCAGTTTGAGTCTCTGGGGCGGGCCATTGCCGGACAGCGCAAGTCGCTTGAGGTGCAGCGCAAATTTCATCGGGTGGATGAGCTGTGTGCAGAGGCAGGCTACAAGCATAGCGTGGATATTCGTCGTATAGATCGACAGATTGATATCGTAAAACAGCACGGTATCACTGTGCGCCGGAGTCTACAGGGTAAATTACAAAACGCATTGCGCTTGTGTATGACTGGCGAAAGTCTGTCCGTTAACGCCAAAGTGGAGGCGGGGCGCATCAGTGCTGACGAAGGGCGCCTGTTGATGGATGTCTCGCTGCAGGTGCAGCAGTTGGTCGAGCAGATTAAGGGCAATATCCTGCAAGCCAATAAGCTTCTGAATGTCTCGTCATGAAACAGGTGACGACCATCTACAAGCAGGGTAAACACCGTTGGTTGATGGTGGCGCGAGATCCTTCGCGTCCAGAATACCTGATCGACACCAATGAATATCTGATCATGCACGGCAATGATGTTATGCTGACTGATCCTGGCGGGACAGAGATATTTCCTGCGGTATTCTCGGCTATTTGTAAAGAACTGGATCCGGGCAATATAAAGAGTATCTTCGCCTCGCATCAGGACCCGGATATTATTTCATCCATCGGACTCTGGCTTGAAGTCAATCCGGCCATCAAGTGCCACCTGAGTTGGTTGTGGGCATCGTTTGTTCCGCACTTTGGTGGCAATGACCAGACTTTTCACGCAATCGCTGACGAAGGCGGTTCCCTGTTGCTCGACAACAGTCTGAAACTGGAATTCATCCCAGCCCACTATCTGCACTCGTCAGGCAATTTTCATCTTTATGATAGAAAGGCGCGCATACTGTTCAGCGGGGACGTTGGTGCGGCATTGATCCCGCCGGACAAGGACTACCTGTTCGTCGAGGATT
The DNA here is from genome assembly GCA_002450975.1 of Proteobacteria bacterium UBA6915. Taxonomy (GTDB): domain Bacteria; phylum Pseudomonadota; class Gammaproteobacteria; order UBA6915; family UBA6915; genus UBA6915. The sequence continues at coordinate 20,260 of DKAX01000155.1, read as the reverse complement.
TCGATCAGCATATGCGCTACGCCGAGGGATTTCATCGGCGCTGGATGGGCTCCAATGAGGCCAAGCAGCGCTGGTGTCAGCGCGTGCGTGACCTGGATATCGACATGTTGTGTCCGCAACACGGTGCCATCTATCGCGGTGAGCAGGTGCAGCGCTTTATCGATTGGTTTGAACGTTTGGAGGTGGGCAAGGCCGCCTGAGCGATTGTTGGCGGCCTTGGTTGCCATTACCGCAGTAAGTATTAATAGTGGGCAGGCAGTTTTTCATTGATGACGATGTGGCGGTTCTCATAGCTGATGTAGCCACCCGTGCTCAGGTCCTTGAGTATGCGCGCCACCATTTCCCGTGATGCACCCACCCGGTCGGCGATATCCTGTTGGGTCAGCTTCTCTTCGATAACCAGTCGATCGTCGTTCTGGTTGGCCATACTTAACAAGGTCTTGGCGACACGGCCATAGACATCCAGCAAGGCCAGGCTCTTCACGTTTTCTGTCAGGTGACGTACCCGGCCGGTCAGGTTGCGGATCAGATTCAAGGCAATAGTCGGCTGACGCAACATGATATTCTCAAACTCCTTTTTTGACAGGATCGAGAGTGTGGTCTTTTCCAGGGTCATGACCGAGGCCGAACGGGGTGAGTTGTCGATCAATGCCAGTTCACCGAAATATTCACCTGCGTCCTGGGTGTTGATCACCACCTCCTTGCCCTGGTCGTCGCTGAGGAAGACTTTAACACGTCCGTTGTTGATTATATAAAGGCTGTCGGAGTCGTCGCCTTCGTTGACGATTATCGTGCTTTTGGGGTACGTGCGTGTTACCAGGCTTTGATTGATGACGTCCAGGTCCTCTCTGTTCATACCTGAAAAGAGTGACACATTTTCTACCATAGCTCATCTCCCGGCATTAACACCTGCATAGAATCGCGTGCGCACGACATGTCGCGAATCGGCGTGTGTGCCTGTAATGTTTAACCGTTAAATAACTGTTTTGAAAAATAGTAGTTCTTATTAATATGCTGAAGTGTTACCCAAGGGGGTAAGCATAAGGTTAATATCCTCAATACGTGCAACTTTTGCAAGCATCCTTATGGTCAAGCAAGACCTGTATCACGCCTTGAAGACGATAGCCGCCTTGTTGGTGCCCGCTGTGCTTGGGCTGGTGCTGTTTGTTTGGGGGCCAGGGCGGGCCTGGGAGGAGCACCTTGGCCTGGCGGGGTTGTTTCAATGGCGTGGGGCAATCACGGCTCCGCGGGAACCCTTGCTGGTGATCATCGACAGTAACACCGGCGGGCAATTGGGGCTGGCGGATAAGCCCTTGTACTGGCCGCGTTCGGTGTATGCCCAGGCACTCCAGCCATTGCACGATGCCGGTGCGCGCGTGGTGGTGTTCGATATCTTTTTCAAAACGGCCAAGGGAGCGGAGGATGAGATCCTGGCGCAGACCATGGCCGGTTTAGACAATGTCTTATTGTTTGCCTATCTGGATCGACAGCGCCCCCTTGCGACAGCAGACGGCGGGGTTGTTGCGTTACGGGAACAACTGCAACTGCCGCTACCCCTTTTAGCTGATAGCGCCCTGGCGACTGCCCCCTTTTTCCTGCCCAAGACGCCCATAAGGGTAAACCAGGTGGAGACCTTTCGCGATTCCGCCGGGGACCAGGCTACCCTGCCGGTGGCCGCCCTGCATCGCTGGCTGGTCGACGACTATATAACGTTGCGCAATCTAGTAATTGAAGCGCAGCCGCAGTTAGCCAGGGAATTACCGCCAGCCACGCGCTATTTGCAACGTGAGCAATTCGCTGCAACGTTGCGTAAGCTGCATTCCGTGTTGATGCGCAATCCGACGTTGTTCAGACAACTGCAGTCGAGTTTGTCAGATGGGGGGGCGGGTTTGTCTGCCCTGTTGGCTGTACACGAAGCACCTGCCTATCGCTATCTCAATCTCTATGGCCCACCCGGTCACCTGGACAGGATCAATTTTGCCGACCTCGCACAAGGTGATGTCGACCCGCGTCGCTTAAAGGATAGGGCAGTGTTTATCGGCTTCGCCGAGAGCTGGCAGCCCGATCAGGTGGATACCTTTTACACAGTCTATGCCGGCGGCGATGGCAGCGAACACAGTGGCGTGGAAATCGCCGCCACCGCCTTTGCCAATCTGTTGCATCAACAGAGCGTACAACCCCTGTCGCCCTGGCTGACGCTTATTCTGCTTTTGGTGAGCGGGCTGGTGTTTTCACTGCTGACATGGCGATTGTCGCCGCGCGTGAGTGGCGTGGTATCGCTGCTGATGGTAGCGGGCTATGCGGTGGCGGCGTACACGTTGTTTGCGCGCAGCTATCTTTGGTTGCCCTGGGTTGTGCCCCTGCTAATACAACTGCCGCTGGCCTTGTTGATCGGCTGGTATAAACATCACGGTGATGTAAATCGTCAGCGTGCGCGCATCAGCGCAGCCTTTGGTTACTACCTGCCGGAAGATGCGGTGCAGCGTTTGTTGAGTGCCGCATCGCCGACAGCCCTGGAGAGTCGGGCCATGTTCGGCGTCTGTCTGGCCAGTGACGGTGAGCAATACACCGCGCTGGCGGAACAAAAGACACCGCAGGAGCTGGCCAGCTATATCAATGCCTATTACGAAAAGTTGTTTGCACCGGTGCGCGCCGGTGGCGGCATTATCTCCGATGTGGAGGGTGATGCCATGATGGCCTTGTGGACCCATATGACTCGTGATTGTGCGCTCAGTCACAAGGCCTGTGCCGCCGCCCTGGCCATCCAGAAGAATCTGGCCGAGGCCGGCAGCAAGGCCATGCCTACACGCATCGGGTTGCACGCGGGCGAGATCGCCCTGGGCGCTATTGGTGCACTCGACCACTTTGAATACCGCGCCGTCGGCGATATGGTGAATACCGCCAGTCGTATCCAGAATCTCAACAAACGCCTGGGGACGCGCATCTTGGTCTCCGGCCGTGTGGTTGAAGATGTGAATGAATTCTTTTTTCGTTCACTGGGGCGTTTCCAGCTGGCGGGCAAGCAGCAAGTCATCGATATATACGAATTGGTCGATTACTACACTGCAATGAGTGATGAGCGTGAATATCTCTACCGTTATTTCGACGATGGCATCAAACTGGTGCAGAAACACGCCTTCGACGAAGCCTTGCCCCTATTCCAACATTTTTTGAGCTTAAGTCCTGGAGATGGTCCAGCTAATTTTTACCGGGAATTTTGTGAAAAAATGCGTGGCGATGCGGGGGGGGAGTTGTGGCAAGGTGTGTTTGTCTTAGGAAAGACATAGAAGGCGACAAAGAACTTTTTATTTTCACTTGATTCTTTTATGATGAAACCGGTGATTACGTTGTACGCGCTGGTTAATTGCTTTTTTCAATAACAATCAAAACAAAGCAGGGTACCACAATGGTCGTTTGTCTCGATGTCAACAGGGAGGTTGCAGTTGTACAGGTTTGTCCCCAAGTCTAGTTCCTCCGGATATACCGCCGGGCGTCACATCGGACTCGCATTAGTTGCGCTGGTCTTCTCTTTGCCGACACAGGCGCGCGAGTGCGAAGGTGTCGCGCTGGTTGCCTCTTTGCAGGGCGATGTTCAATACCGAGTTAACAGTAGTGCCGACTGGCAAAAGGTACAGGTCGACCAAGCCCTGTGCGCGGGTGAACAGGTGCGTGTCGCTGGCTATAGCCGCGCGGCACTGGTGCTCAATAACGATACCCTGGTACGCCTCGATCAACACACCACGCTTACCCTGACCGGTTTGTCAGACAACAAGGACAAGACCTGGATCGATCTGCTCAAGGGGATCGGTCACTTCATCAGTCGCGTCAAACAGAAATTCGAAGTCAGCACGCCTTTCGTCAATGCTGCCGTCGAGGGAACCGAGTTCGTGGTGGCCGTGGACGATAGTCAGGGTGCGGTGAGCGTGTTCGAAGGGCGCGTGCGCGTCAGCAATAGCCAGGGCGAGCTTGTGTTGACCAACGGCCAACGTGCCGTGGCGGCAAAAGATCAGGCGCCAGAATTGAAGTTGTTAGCCCGCCCGCGCGATGCCGTGCAGTGGGCGCTTTACTATCCGCCTGTGGTCGACAGCGCGCAACTGACAGCCTTGAAGAAAGACTCCACAGTGGGGCAGCGCCTGGAACAATCGTTAGAAGCCTTTGAGCAAGGGCAGAGCGATCAGGCCCTGCGCCTGTTGGGACAACCTGGCGAGGATGAACGTTATGCAGATCTGCATCTCTATCGCGCCGGATTGTTGCTCTCCCTCGGACGGGTGGATGAGGCTGAATCTGTGTTGCAGGGTTTGCAGACCCGTAAGCAACGTGAAGCGGATGCCCTGGCTTTGCGTAGCATCATCCAGATCGTCACCAATCGCCTGGACGAAGCGCAACACACCCACAAACAGGCCTTGCAGGCCGACGAACACTCGGTCGCCGCCTTGCTTGCTGCCTCTTATTATCAGCAGACCCGATTTAATCTTGCTACGGCCATGGCTCTGACAGATAAGGCCTTGCAACTACAGAAGGACAACGCCTTGTTGTGGACCCGCAAGGCCGAGCTGCTGATGTCACAAGGTGAATTGACTGCGGCGGTATCCGCCGCCGCGCGTGCCGCCCTGTTGCAGCCTAACTATGCCCGCATACACGATATCCTCGGTTTTGCCCACCTGACCCGGATTCAAATTGAGTCGGCACAAAAGGCCTTCGACAAAGCCATTGTTCTGGACAGCGCCGACCCGCTGGCCCGCCTGGGTTTGGGGCTGGCTATGATACGCCAGGGCAAACTCGCCGACGGCCGCCGCCAATTGGAGCTGGCCGCCAGTCTCGATCCCAACAATGCCCTGATCCGAAGTTACCTGGGTAAGGCATACTACCAGGAACGCCGCGACAAGGTGGCTGCCGATCAATTCGCCATGGCCAAGGAACTGGACCCCAATGACCCGACGCCGTGGTTCTACGATGCCATACGNNGCGGTGTATCGCTCGCGCCTGTTGTTGGACAGCGACAACGCCAGTCGTAGCGCCAGTCAGGCACGGGTCTATAACAGTCTGGGGCTGAATGAGCGCGCCCAACAAGTTGCCAGCCGCAGTCTAGCTGATGATCCCCTCAACCACAGTGCCCACCGCGCCCTGGCCGAGAGCTATGTCGATAAGCCGCGTCATGAGTCTGCCCGCGTCAGCGAGCTGTTGCAGGCACAGCTCTATGCGCCGGTCAGTCGCCAACAATTCTCACCGCAGTTGGGCGAGACCAGTATGAACATAGCCAGTAGCGAATTGCAGTCTGGTTTGGGTGAGTACTCCGCACTCTTCAGTGCCAACGGCGTCGATACCCGCGCCGCCTTGTGGGGCGGCAATTTCAACACATCCGGTGGTGAACTGACCGTAGCCGGGCTTTATGGCCCCGCCGCCCTGGGCGCCGGATACTTTAAATATGGTACTGACGGTTTTCGCGACAACGCCGACATCGCCCATGAGGTGATCAATGCCAATGCCAAGGTTGCCCTGCCTTTAAACTTGACCCTGGACCTGTTTGCTGTTCAACGTGACACACAGCAGGGTACGCCGCAGCAGTCGTTATTATACAACAGCGCAGTGTTGGAGAGTCGTACCCTGGCTGCATCGAATTATGGCGTGGCGTTGAGTTTTGATTGGGGACGTAATACTAAGGCGATAGTGTTGTGGCAGCGGACAGCATCCGACCTTGATTACAGGTTGAATGATGCTGTTTATCAATTTTCTTTGGATGAGTCGAATACGTTAAACGGTGAGTCAGTTCAAGCACAGCTCATTTCGAAGGGTGAAAAAAGTTATTTTATTGTAGGGGTCGAGCAGGTGGATAACCAACAGGGTGATCATCAGGTTATAACCTTTGGTCCCGATGAAATGGACTTAGGTAATCAAAAGTTCAACGAAGGGCATCAAGCGGCATATCTCTATTGGGGCTATAGGCCGTTACCAGTTCTTGATGTCACCCTGGCAGGCTCCTATTTCGTCGAGGATAACGAAGTTCTCGATTATCACCAGGAGCGTTTTTTTCCTAAGTTGGGTTTGGTTTGGCAACCTGCAGCATGGGTGGATTTTCGGTTGGCCTACATCGAAACCTTTAAGCGCTATTTGTCTCGCATGAGCTCTTTGGAGCCTACCCGGGTTGCTGGTTTAAATCAGTTAAACGATGATGGAAACGGCACCGTGGTTCAGAGTCGATCTTTGTACGTTAGTGTGCGACCAGGAACAAATTTAGATGTTTTTATGGACTTGAAGTCTAGGAGTCTAGAAGAGCCGGTTTTGGGTCAAGAAGGTGAAGGTGTTGTTGAAGCTTCCGCGATCATGGAAAACTACAATGTAGGCGTTCGGTATGCCTTACCAGGTGTTGGTCTGTTGTTTTTTGGTGCAAATACAACTTTGATTGGTAATGACTTGGTTAACCCGGTTGAATATAGATTAGTAGAGATGCCTTTGCAGATATCTTTTACACCAATTAGTTCTGTGGCGTTTCAATTAGTCAATACCTGGGTTTCGCAAATTATTGAGTATAGTCCTGAATGGAAGGGGTATATTCCTGGATTGTCAGGTGTGCGCTCAGTGGAGGAGTTTTCCACATTCGATCTTAAACTAAGTTATGTACTAACGAAAATCGGCGGGAAATTCGGTCTTGATGTCAAGAATGTGTTTGCGGAAAAATTTGACTATACGGGTGAGGACTATTTTAACGCCGATCCGTATAAGGTGGATGTACGATACCAGCCGGAGCGCTCTGTGCTGGCATACTTTTGGATGACTATTTAATCAAATGAAATGGGAGGGTACGTCTATGAAGCGACTAGTATTGGTTTTGTTTTCTGCATTATTGATCAACGGTTGTAATGATTCTAATGGTAAGGAGCATGCTAGGCCTCAGCCCGTTAGTGATGATAAAGGCGGGGTCAATCTTAAGGTTGTGACCATTAGTGATAAATTGCGCAAGGAGCTGGGGCTGGAGCCGCGCGATATGTTGGTGGCGGTAACCGATAACGGTAATATTTTATATACTTCAGAAAAATTTACGGTAATTGGTGATCAGCCTGTGTTGACTCCGAATAAGAAGGAAAAGCCAAAATTGGAAAATTTTATAACCATCGTCCAGACATCGAATAGTCCAACATGTAGTTATTATTACGACGGGTTTGGTAATAGGAAAACCTATCCAAGACCTGATTGTCCTCATCCCTGATTTACCTAGTTCGGTGTCCAAAGAGGGGCATATATAAGACCCTCTTTGGTGCTGGGGTAAGTTTTTTACGTATTAGTTCCATTTTGCGTTTCTTTACATTTAGGAAACGCTGGAGGATATGGAAACTCTAAAACTCACAAAGGAAGGTAATTCATGTATTTGTCACGTAATGTTCGCTATTTATCCGCTTTAACGGTTGTGTTTGTCGCGTTATGGGGTTGTGATGTACAGCGCGCAGGAGAGGTTAGCTATCAACTGCATTTTAAGGCCGTGTCCGTTGAGCAAGGGTTAAAACGTCTGTCGTTGTCAATGGCGAATGCCAGTGGGGCGGCGCAGGCGCATTTTACCGTGCCCCTGGCTGGGGAGATAGCCTTATCGCCGGCCGATGGTAACGGTGAGCCGGTACATGCCGAAGTAGTTTTGAACTTGAATTTACTCACCTTGACGGTTACCGGTGCACCACAAGTCTCCGCCACACCCGGTGTGTATGACCTGAACGCCGATCTATCCGCCACTGTCGGTAGCACAGTCTATCGTCTGATGGCGCGTCAGCCGGCAGTCACCATTGGCGGCAATTCCGCCGGTGTGGAGTTCTCGTTGCATTCGGCGATCAATCCTACCGGTAGTTCTTCAGCGGACGGTCGTTTGGTCAATCTGGTGGTTAATTTCCCACTCAATGACTTGTCTTCTTTTACTGCTCCCTCGCTGGGTGTGCTAGTGGACGGCAATCCGGAGCAGCGACTGTTGGTGGAAAGTGTCGAACCGATGGTAGAAACCTTTCTGCCCTTGGCAACGGGCATACACACTATTCAGGTTAATGTCTATGAATCTGACCGTTTGATTGGCAGATCATCTGCCAGCGAGCAAACTCTGCAGCTTTACAGCGACGGTAGCCTGGTTGTCGCCGGAGGAGTAGTGTTCCCCCCGGATTTGTTGGGTGTAACAGTCTCTTTAGACCCCGCTGCCGGGACGGGGGTATCATCGGGAGAAACGGCGTGGGCGCCAACGAGTGCAACATGTAGTTACTATACGGATGCATATGGGAATCGGCAGACTTATCCTAGGCCTGATTGTCCTCATCCCTGATTTACCTAGTTTCCTCGTTCCCACGCTCCCGCGTGGGAACGCATACGGGCATAAGGGAGAGAGCGGTATGGATTCCCACGGGGGACCGTGGGAACCAGGGAAATCCAACTTGTAAACTGGTTAAGTACGATGGGGTAACTTTTTCTCGTTCCCACGCTCCCGCGTGGGGATGTATACGGGCATGAGGCAGAGATCGGTATGGGTTCCCACGGGGACCGTGGGAACCAGGGGGCCTGGTCCTGAATATGACTGCACTGTTAAGTTTTTGCCTGTGTGTCGATGCGGTCTGTTGATGGTTTTCCTCGTTCCCACGCTCCCGCGTGGGAACGCTACGGGCATGAGGGAGATAACGGTATGGATTCCCACGGGGGACCGTGGGAACCAGGGGCAAACAGCTAGTAAAAAAATACCAATCTCTCCTTTCACAATTTAACAGACCAGTAACCTTCCATCCCCTATCCTGTACCTACCTTCCCCGGATTTAGTCGATCATGGATTGTCGGCTTCCGTTTGGCGGGGGCGTCACAGGGATTGTGATTTCTGCCTCCCGCCGGTTTTTATCCTTTTGGATCACATTCGTCATTTCTATCGGTATTTTTTACATCGTTAGCCGGTACTTTTCCCTCTCTTTGGATTTACATTGCAGCTACTTTAGAACTTCGACGCTATCTGTTTCGTGGGATTGAGGGTGTTGTCCGATTCGCTGCGATAAGTCGGTGGTGATGCAACGGGATGCCTGCGTGCGTCCGGATGATATGACATATCGACGATCCATCGATTGTATGATAGTTCTTTCGGATAGGCCGGTGGATGGCGTCGACGTGGCGTGCAATTTTGCTAATTGAATTGTACGCCGCGTATAACCCTGGTTTGGTATTGGGCCTTGCCAGGAATTCGACAACTTAATACATGGAGAATAGATATGAGAACAGGTAACAAAAAGATTTTGACTCTGGCTTTGCTATGTTCGGCGCTGGGATTTAGTTTTTCCGTACAGGCTTACGACGACAAGAGTTCGCACGGCTCTATTTGTCAGGCCTACTACGGCAGTCAGGAGGGGGATATCGGCAAATATTCCACCGGTGCGTATAATGGCGCGGCTACTGCCCGTTGGGTCAGTTGTAATGTCAATCGTGACAACTCCACGACCACCACAGGTACATACGGATATTGGGTATACATCGTACAACCGGCCAATAATACTACCACTTGCTACCACAATTCGGCCCGTCCCGACGGAACTTCTATGCAGCTTGTCGGCGGTAGCTTCACCGGTACCTCTGGTTGGCTATCACTGGACTCTGCATCCAGTGCTGCCTATGGCTCGGATATGGTTTATTGCAGCTTGCCTTCAGGTGCGCGCATTTCGACTATCCTGACACGGGAAGATGTCGCTACTGATGTAAATAACTAATATTGTATAGATAAAGGAGGAAAGAAGATGCGCGTCTCCCGCCTTTCAGTAATCGTCACGGCCTGTGTTTTTTTCTTCATCGGTGGAGCCAGTAGCTTTGGTTTGTTGCAGAAGCTGGTGAGCAATGCGGTGGAGGAGCAGATCCTATTAAAAGATCGATTATCGGTGGTCAGTGAGGCTGGGGCGGGAGGCGTCATTTTCAGTGAAACTAAAAGCGCGCAGGGTGTTGTCGAAAACAGCGAGGGAAAGAACAAGGCTGTTACGGTATCGGAGATGGATTTGTCATTGGCGCTGGCGTTGAAGGTGCGCATGGATGAGCTGGAGCGTCGCTTGGACGGTGTCGATCTGTCTGCGCGTACGGTCAAAGAGGGGGTCCGATACGAAGGCATCAGTGCCGATGGCGAGGCCGTCGCTCCCCAGTCCACAGATCAGATGGCGGAGCAGATCAGGAAGTTTGATGCCCGGGTAGCCAGCCTTTTTAATGCCGAAGAGGTGGACCCCGGCTGGCATCAGGCAACTTCAGAAAAGATTAAGTCCGCGTTCAAAGATGTGAGGGCACAATTGAACGACAAGGTGTCGTTGTCTCATATGGATTGTCGCAGTACCCTGTGTCGGGTTGAGGTGGCTGCCGAGACCGCGGATAGCTCGGCCATGTTGAATTTGACGCTGTTGCATGCCTTGAGCGAGGAATTTTCCGAATCGTCGCAGCAGGTCGGTGATAACGGTCAATTAATCTACTATCTGGCGCGCAAGGGCAGTCATCTGGTTCAACCTTGAGCAAAGGGTTGGCAACACTGTTCTTATATATTGCAAGAGTGGCTTTAATATTTAGGTATAGTCTGGAGTAGTTGGATGACAAGGTTGTACAATAAGTAATATCGTATTTACAAGTTTACCCCATGTATTGTCTTGTTTATGCTGCTCCGTAGTTTTTTGCTGGGCTAGGAGGCAAGCATGAACCGATGGCAGTTTGTTATTCTCGTCGCAGCGGTATGCTGCACTCAGTTGATATCAACCTATCTATTCTTACCGGCATATCACCCAGCAGTGTACGATGCACAAATAGCGGATTCCAGTACAGATACAACATCAGAATGGACGGCAGTTCAGTCTGCACCACTACCTTCGGCTGGAAAAATATTCCCCGAAGAGGATATGCGGCGTTTGATTGCGGGTGTTCTGCGTGAAGAGCTGGCCAAATTAGCCGATGTCAATCCTCGTGTAACCAATCGTACGACCAATGCTGTTGTGGATAAAGAACAGACGCCAGAGCAATTGACCCTGAACCGCCAATCCCTGGAGCGTTCTCAACTAATAGTCGAAGAGGCTATCGCCAAGGGCGAGTGGTCTACCACTGACGTCACTACCATCACTCCGCTGCTGGTCAATCTGCAGCCGGAGCAGGTGAGCAAGGTGCGAGAGTCCTTAATGGACGCTATCAATCGTCAGCAGGTCAAGATGAGTAGCTTCGGTTTGTTGTTCTGATAGTGTTCGGGTTGGGTTGGTCAGTATGGTTTTCAGGAAGGAGTAGGGTAGGGATACGGTTAGCAATTCATTAACACAAAAGAGGGGAAGTTATGAGAAAAATATCGGGAATTATTTTGTCGTTGCTGATTGTCCAGTCAATGTTGTTACCACAATTTGCTCAGGCACAGGGGAGTTATGCGAATTGGAGTGTTGCGGTTTACGCCAGCAGTAATGCCATGCTGGGTTCAATGAACAATCGTTACAACACCTCGCCGACTCCCTATAAGACCTGGATGGGGGCCGGTGTAGGGGCCACGGACAAGGTCGTCTATTTTGAAGGCGTGGATGGAAACAACTATCATTTCGTCTGCCAGGTATTACCTGCAAGTGACCTGTATCAAATGGCCTATGATATTGCTCTAAATTTGGACAATGGAGGCGTTCTGTACGTGTCCAAGGAAAAGACCTCGTCAAATTGCAATACAGTGCATTTTAGCAAGAGCTCGGAGTTTCTTGATTAAATCGCGTGACAAAAACCCGCCATCCGTTTGGGTGGCGGGTTTTTTCAGTTTTGTCACCAGGGTTTTAAGTGACCCTGCGTCGGTCATGTACCTAGTGCTGCTGCATAGTGTGAATATTTCCTGGATTGCGTGGCTGAGGCAGAATAGTTTTTCCCTTGTATAACCTGTCTGGAGAATGTCAGTGGACAGGGGCGGTTAATCAACTACCAAGGAGATAAAAACGATGAAACCTATTTTGGCTATGATTTTGGCGATATCGGCGTCTGGTTCAGTCAGCGCAGCAGAAATAACGCCGGTGACTTCCTATGATTTATCTGTGCAGAAGATGCCAGTTGTCTCTGTTTCGGTCAGCGTTACTCCGCTTTCTGTTCGCTGTTTCTTTATCGTGGACCCCTTTGGGAATAAGCATTTTATCTGTATTTAATGCGTCCCGGTAGGTCATATCAATATTACAAGTCAGCCGGAGGCGAGCCGATGGGCGGCGCGCGTGGTCTCCGGCAGGCGGTAGCGGGTGGTGCAGGCCAGGGTGAAGTCAATGGCGGATTTTAAGCTGACGCGGTGCCCGCTGGAGATGTAAAGCGGTTTGACGTTGGCGCGCGTGCGCACGACTGCGCCAATGATTTCTTCTTTATCTTTTAATTCACTCCAATCACCTTTTTGCTCTCCCGGTTCCCGATAGGTGCCGATCAGACGTGTCTTGCCAACGCCGATGGTCGGGATGTCGATCAGCACACCCAGATGGCTGGCAATGCCCAGGCGACGCGGATGGGCGATACCCTGGCCGTCACACAGAATCAGATCGGGTAAATCTTTTAACTGTTCCAGTGCCGCCAGTATTGCCGGCAATTCGCGGAAGGAGAGCAGACCGGGGACGTAGGGAAAGGTCGTCGGTATGCGGGCGATGGCCTGAGTGATGGGTTTCAACGAGGGAAATTCCAGCACGGCGACCGCTGCACGAGTGATCGTATTGTTTTTCTCGAAACCGACATCGACACCGGCGACACTGTGAATCGTGCCGAAGGCATCCGCGAGAACAACCTGTGTCCTGAGTTCGTTCTGAATAACTCTGGCCCCGGCGGTATCCACAAGCCAGGGGTGTGGGTGCTGAAGTCTGATAGGCGTCATGGGTGGCGAAAGGTCAGGTTCACTATGGCTTCATTGCCAACTACACAGGTTATCATGGCACAGGTACGGATGGGTTGTCATACCGCAAGGACAAATAAGTTCTGCCCCGGTAAATGCGATCGCGGTCTGAGGAGGGTTGCCAGTCACGAATTGGTGATCTGCCAGATGGTGCTGTTTACGCTTGGGCTGCCCGACGGTTTTATGTAAATAAATAACCCCCTGTTTGAGCAGGGGGCGTATGTCCCGCGGTCGGTATTAATGGGTGTAGTAGGAAGCTCTTAGCATATAGATGGTTCTGCAGTTATTGTTAGTGGTGTCCCGGGTAATGTAATAGTAGGTGGAGTCACCGCCATTATTGGCGATATCGACCGCCTGGTTGTAAATGGGCGCACCAGTCGGCACAAAGCAACTAAAAAATCGGTTATCGACTGCATCATAACCGGAAAAGTAGACCGACGAATTTACTGTGTGACTGGAGTTTATATAGGATTTTTCATGGCCGGCCTGCGGGTTCAGGCGCACGTTAAAGGTGCCGTACATATAATCGACACTGGGCCCGACGAAGACAAATCCCTGGTAGTGTGTGCCGTTGAATGAAGGCGGTGCTGCAAAGGCGTTCATGCCGAACAACAAGGCGATTGCAATAAACAGTTTGTGTAGCGTTTTCATAGAGTATTCTCCTCTGAAGAATTACTGTTGGATTTACCGCGGGACATAAAAACTGTGCGCCTGTCAGAAAGGCATCATGACGCCTTCGCTAAGGCGCAGTTGTTGATTGTTGATGGCGGTCAAGATCTGATCCGTGATGCGCAGCTTTTCCGAATCCGGCAGTTCCTGTCCACTACGTTGTAGGCGTATGCTCTCTTCCAGGGTCAGTTCACCGCTGGATAGAACGCTTTGCAGGTAATTCTGCGTCTCGGCCAGGGCGTTTTCCTGTTGTCGGGTCAGCGCGCGGGGTTCGTGATTGTCGCTTGCCGCGACGGCTTCGCTGGTGCCTGTGCCGGCACTGGGAACCACAGATGTCTTGTCCCGGGAAGCTACAGCCTCGCGGATGATTTGGCGCAGTTGTTCCAGATCGGTATTGGCACCTTCGCTGACTACCCAGTGTGCTGCTGGACTGGCTTCTGTGCTGTTCATCAAGGTCTTGAGTTCGGCGCGCAGTTCCTGCAGCTGTCTGCCGGTATGCCAGTGCGCAAGCAGGAAGAGGCTGGAGAAGAGAACTATCAGTGCTGATTTGCCGGTGAATATGCGCATGGCCGTCCCTCGTGGCGGTTTTCTCTGATACTGAATGTGTAAGTTAGAGCGTGGCGAAGTTCAGGGCAGCGAATTATTGGCGTTGAATATTGTGAAATTTTGCTGCGCTTTATACCGAGGCGGGACATATTGACAAGTAAACAGCAAGGACCCAGGACGGGGCGCCCCGTGCCTGAGTCCATGCTGTCGCCTGACGAGCGCTGTTGAGCTAGCCGTGCGCCGGCGGCACCGGCCACTGGCCATCGATCAGCCCCTGATTGACTGCCTGAAAGCCACCGATAGCCCCCAGGCCATAATCTTGGTAGTGCTCGGGTTTTACCGGGCTGACCTGTTTGGTGTTTTCCATGCCGGTACGCTGCAGAAACATGCGCACCAGACCACTGTTCATCAAGTCGTAGGTTATCGCCGGATTGTTGTGGCCGCCGGCAATATCATCCCACAGCAGGGCGTGGCCTATCTCATGGCTGAAGGTCTCACCCAACAGGCGCCCGTAGACTTTTACCGCCGTCGGTATGAGGCTCAGGTCACCGGGCAGACTGCTTTCCAGTTGGATGATCAGTGCCTGAGTTTCCGTGTCCACATCGATGGCATTGGGCTGGTGAAACGCACCGGCGAACAACTCTATGGTTTCGTTGAAGGCATCGCTGCCGACGGGGCCGGTGGTTACACCGGCGTCACCGCTGGCGTTGGTGTTCTTCATGACGGCGGTGACGACGTTGATCGCGGGGACATGGGCCGGTAGAGCCTCATTCAAGCCGCCGAACTGCCAATAGACACGAACGTTGGCCTTCTCCAACAGGTGTTCCACTACCGTCTTCATTTCACTGACGATCTCGTCTTTATGCCCGTTGAGTTTGATGTCAGTCAGCGCGGCATCGAACAGTGCAGCATCCTCGTTGATGGTGACGCATTGTGGAACGGAGAGCTTCAGCTTCATGCTGGCAATGACGTTGCCGCCGGCATCCAGCAGCTCCACATCCAGGTCCTGCTTGCCGGGGATGACACCTTTGACGCGGGTTTTGTTGGCGTTGGGGTTGTCTATGATAAGAGCCCCGGCCTTGGGGCTGGACCAGCGCAGGCGCGAACCCGCAGGGGCGTTCTTGAAGCTGGCACCGACCTCGATAATCAGGCTCTTGTCCTTACCCTTGGGATTGAAGGCGCGGGTTTCGGCGGATGCGGTGCTGCTATCAAGTATGATGATGGCGCGGGTGGCATCCTCCAACGTCGCCGTCGGATTGGTGACTTTGATGATTTCGACTTCGCCGCCGGGGCTGGTCTTGGTGTATTCGATCTCGTTGTTCGGTGAATTGAGTCCCTGGTCCACCACCTTTTCGGCAATCTGTTTGGTGACGCTGTTTTCACCGCCATTCTGGTTGACGCTCTTGGCCGCATTGCTGTAGGTGTCCAATACATCCTTTATCTTCTGATTGGCCTCTGTATCGCTGAGATAACCTTCCTTATTCAGCTTTTTGATCTGCTCGATCTGTTTTGTGCCGTCGCTCTTGGCGCTGTTCATCACCGCCATATTGGCAAAGTCTTTGGAGATACTTGCCAGATCGGTAACGCCCTTCGATGTGGTCTTGAGTGCCTCCAGGGCGTTGGCCTGAGTGCCGGCGAGGCCGGTGATATCGCGGAAGGCGTCGCCCTTGCCCAACAGTTCGTAGGCGGCGGCCAGTCCTGTGGGGTCGGGGGCCGATGGTGCCGTTTGCAAATTAATAATGCTGGCGGGGAAGTCCTTGGGTTGCAGATTACCCGGATCCGTACGTCTGCTGTCGGTGGAGATCGGTTGAATGGCGGTGGGTGAGTCGCCGCAGGGTACCTCGGTGAAGCGCCAATGGCGCGTCTCGTCGATCACCTCACAACTATTGCATTTGCCCATAACCGCTTCGGCGTAGACACCTTTGGTGGGCACACTGATACGGAAGGGATCGGGCGGCGTGGTCGGTTGATAGTATCCCAGCAGGTCCTCCACTCCTTTGAATATCGGGTCGAGGCGCTCGCCGGGAATGACCTTCAACACAAGATTATTTCCGACAATGCCCATGATCTTGTTTTCCACCACGCTGGCGACGCTCTTGCCGCCGCTATAGGGGGCGATATAGCCGTCGAGCAGGCCAAACAGACGGCTGGCATCCATATTGGCCCAGATCACCTTGTGCGACATCTCCAGGTGTTCGTTCAGGAAGGCCAGCAGGGCGGCGGCCGCCTCCTGATCCTCCTTTCTCGGGTTGCGTGTCTCGCGGTTGTTGAGCGGGGTGTAGAGCAACGCCGCATCGGTCTTGGTCTCCACCTGAATCCACGGTGGCGTTGAGAGGTTTACCGTCACTTCGGTGGTGTTGATGATGTCGTTGTTGACGGCGCTATTGCGCACGACGTACTCATTGATGTGCGGCGTGCGGTAATTCAGGAAGGCGGAATGGAGGATGATGCGTGACGCGGAGTGCACACTGGTATTGGCGCGGAAACGGATGTGTTTGATCTGTTCGCGGGTGATCTCCTGCAGAGACTTGCTGGCGATGCTCACCTTGAGCGGTGCGCCTTTGCGATAATTCGACAGGAGCGTGAAGTCCAGTGCGAGCTCGCGTTCCACGCCATCCGCCGCGATGGCATCCACCTGCAGGGTTTCGATGAATTGTCGGGCGATATCCGGCGCGTATTGCTGCTCGAATACGGCATCCTTTTCCGCCTCGGTCAATGGCACCTCGACGTCGTAGTGGAAGACCATCTTGCCGATGAACCAGGGGAAGGGGATGGACAGGTCGTACTCCTCGGTCTTGGTCGCCTCGTCGATCGCCTTGATATAGGGGCGTTTCAGATCAAAAGAGAGTGTGAAGTAGCCGGAAAACTCCTCGATATTCTCCTGGGCGTAGCTGCCAAGGGGAAAGTCGGCGTTGATGTAGTTGGTTTCGATGCGTTCGATGGCATCGAATCCCCGCTGCAGGGTTTTGCCGTAAACGGCCTTACGCAGGGTGTTTTTCCAGCGCAACACCTTTTTGTTGTCGAAATGGCCCATGGGCAGCGGAACAAACAGGCACTCCTGTACATCGACCAGCCTTTGCTCGACGGAATAGTGTTCCAGCACTTCGAAATATTCGACCGTCATGGCGTGGCAGTGGTTGTGGTTCTTGATGACCTCGGTCATGACACTGACGGTCTCATTCTGCCCGACGGTTTGTACCACTGTGCTGCGTTGCGAGCGCAGACTGGATGCCGACTGGGAAACCCTGTCCTGCAAATTGCTTAAAGAGGATGCGGCGAGGTTTCGGGAAGAGTCCTGCGCCGCGGTGGAGGTGGAGGAGGCGCCGGAATGGGAGACGCCACCGGCTATACCAAACACAACCGGGGAGATGAAGCCACCGATACCACCGCCGATGCCGGCGCTGGTGGACGAGGTGTCGTTGGTCGAGGAGGCACGCATGGATTCCAGGAAGACGGAATTGACCAATTCGGAGGTGGTGCGATTATGTGACAGGTCGGCCTGCAGCTGTTCGGTCACGGTCTGTTCTTCGGTCCGGCGTGCCTCTTCCCTGCGCCCCCAATCGAATATGGCGATCTGCTTTTCCTGACAGGGTGCCAGCGGCAGGCTGTATAACAGTTTTCCCAAGGAGTAGCCGTTGGCCTTGTAGATCTGTTTGAAGTGCAGGATATGGCCGTTGGCGATGGTGGTGTTTTCGTAGACAGTCGGGGTTTCGTCCCAATCTACGCTGGTTTCCACGCTCAGATTCATCCGACCCGGGTGGTTCAGAAGGTAGGCACGCTCGATCTCCTCCACCTTGAACAGGGAGCGCGCGACCTGCGCCTGGACGCCGCTGAGTGCGCTTTTGATCGATTGATACTCCTTGTAGAAATAGTCATCGAGCAGTCGGGTAGAGAATCGGTCGGCGGCGGCGTAGAAGGCGTGGTATTCGTCCAGCAAGGCGATAAACGCCGACAGACTGTCGAGAAAGATGGTGTAGTATGCGCGTATCTCGACGATCTCCCCCAGCGTTAACACTGACTTGTTTTTCAGGGTATCCTTGATCTGCTCGAATTTTTGCATCAGGCACATGATGCCCATGCGTTCCGATTTGACCAGGGGCGGGCAGGGTTCGAAGTTCAATCTGTCCAGGTCGCTGGTGTCGGACAGCTCCACCAGGATTCTGCGTAGATAGCCTAGAACGTTTTCCTGCTCCTGGGACTCGGTGGTTTTTTTGTCGATCGCCTGCAGGAGTTTTTCCACCCCCTTGGCGGCCTGTCCCACCTGCTGGGCATCAACCGCTTTGCTGCTGATCAGTTTCTTGAGTTCGTTGTTGGCATTATCGAGCAGTTTTTGTGTGGCGCTATCCAGTGCCAGGGCGCTGACGTTTTTGTTGATGTGACCACTCAGGGAGAGAATCTCCGCCCGGTTCAAACCATCGGCCAGTGTCAGGCTTTCACAAAAGGTCTTTTCGTCCTCCACGCCGTTCTTACCGCAATAGGCCGCCGCCAGCTTGTTGTGCAGTTCCTTGAGCTTTTTCTGCCTGTTCGCCTGTTCGGCAAGCAGTCTGGCCAGGTCACTGAATGCCAGAGCGTTTTCATTGGCGAAGTCATGGGCGTTGATGTTCAATTGCGTGCTTTTATCGATGCTCACCTGGATGTTGTAGCGCTTCAGATAGGCGTTTTGCTGCGGCAATGGCGCGTCGGCGGCGCTCTTCGCACTGACAGCGAGAACTGCATCGGTCGGGGGATCTTCAGTCATGGTCAGGGGGGTAAGCGACAGCGAGCTGAAGGAACGATTCAATCGATTGAAAACGGGAAATACACTATTGGATAGCTGTAGCAACTCATTGCGAATGTTGACGCTGGCCTTGGGGGTAATGGTCAAACCACGGATTTCCGGTTCGGTTGTTCTGACCGTGTGATAAAAGCTGAACTCTTCCAACGTGCGGTTCGGTACGGTGAAGTCAACGCATTTGCCGCCCAGGTCCTGGGAATAGACGCCGGAGTTGACCAGGTCACTGCTGTCCGGCAATCCCGGTACGGTGTCAGACAGGTCGGGTATTTCTCCGGGTAGATCACTAAGGTCGGTCACCAGTAGCAGAGTCTTCGGGATCTTGTGGTCCTCAAGGGTTATGGCTATCGCCGTGTCTGTCAGGCCGGCGATTACGCCATAGGCGTGTTGTACGCTGGTGTTTTTGATCCTGGTGAAGAAGTAGCCGTTTTTGTCGGTGACTGCACCGACCAGAGGCGAAAAGGAGGCGCTGTCCGGTTCCAGAGAGGGATCGTCGCTAACCATGATGATGATCTGCAATCCGGATGCGGTGCGTATGCCGGAGGCGTCTATCACCTTGCCATTGATTTTGACCGTCTCCTGTTCGGCGGGTGAAGAGCTGCCAAAGACGATGACCTTGGGATCTACGGCTATTTCCAGGGGTTGGCTGCTGTCGTCCGCGCCGACAGGTATATCGGAGGCGTGCAGACTACCGTAGCTGTAGATCTGTTTTCCGAGCAATTCACCGTTGGGGGCGAAGACCTCAACCGTCACCATTTCGTCAATGAGCAGCTCTTTTTTCGGGACAAAAAACCGGAAGGAGCCATCGGCATCGACATCGACGCGATCCTTGCTGAATATGTTGTGACCCGCGATCATCTCGATATAGCTGACTTTCAAAAAATGCCCGCTATATTGCTCGTCGATGGTGATGCTGCTTTGCGGTATCAACTTTCCGTTTACGCTCATGCGATCCATGATGGCTCCTTGGTGATAAGTTTGGTTTCCAGGTAAAGTTTCCAACAAGAGATTGCTGCTGCCAGCTGAGGGTCAAACGCGGTTAGGGCAAAGGTGGTTCTCCCTGACCGTTGTTTGGTTCGTACGTGGCGGGTTGAATGGCCGCATCGGGGTCTCCCCGGCAGCAGAATTCTTGGTGATCGTGTCATAGCCTATGGACTGACGCGGGGGTAGTAAGTGAATTTTTCCCAGACTTTTTTATGCAATATTTGTCTGGCATCTGGCGGGCACGGTGAGTGACTGACGATAGAACCGTGCTGTAAACCTGGAACGCGATTTGCGTGAAGATCGGGACTAGTGTGAGGAGGCGTTATGCGCTGCTGGTTCAGGCTGCTGTTATCGATACCGGTGCTCTGAACCAGCAGCGCATAACGCCTCCTCACACTAGTCCCGATCTTCACGCAAATCGCGTTCCAGGTTTACAGCACGGTTCTATCGTCAGT
>DKAX01000149.1 GCA_002450975.1 Proteobacteria bacterium UBA6915 | reverse complement strand
CCGGTCGGACCGGCAAACAGGAATGAACCAATGGGTTTCTCATCATGCCCCAGCCCGGAGCGAGACAGCTTGATAGCCGTGGCAAGATTCTCTATGGCGTTGTCCTGCCCAAAGACTGTCATCTTTAGATCGCGCTCCAGATTACGCAACCGATCCCTATCCGAGCTATGCACAGTCTTGGGTGGGATGCGGGCAATCTTGGCAACGATATCTTCGATATCACTCACTCCAATGGTCTTCTTGCGCTTGGACGGTGGCAGCATGCGCTGACTGGCTCCCGCTTCGTCGATGACATCAATGGCCTTATCGGGCAGATGGCGTTCGTTGATGTAGCGAGCCGAAAGATCGACCGCGGCCTTAAGGGCCTGGCGGGTATATTTCACATTGTGGTAAGCCTCGAAACGCGGTTTCAGGCCATTCAGAATCTGTACTGCCTCATCCACCGAAGGCTCCGGCACATCCACCTTCTGGAAACGGCGGGTCAGGGCGCGATCCTTCTCGAAGATACCGCGGTATTCCTGATAGGTGGTGGAGCCTATACACTTCAGGTCACCGGATGCCAGCGACGGCTTGATCAGATTGGAGGCATCCATGGCGCCACCGGAGGCGGCACCGGCACCGATAATGGTGTGGATCTCATCGATAAACAAAATGGCACCCGGNNCAGGGCACCCAGATCGAGGGAATAGATAACCGACTTCTGCAATACCTCAGGCACCTCGCCGTCGACGATCTTTTTGGCCAGACCTTCAGCGATAGCTGTCTTACCCACGCCGGCCTCGCCTACAAACAGGGGATTGTTCTTTCGCCGACGACAGAGGATTTGAATGGTGCGATCAACCTCTTCCTTGCGGCCAATCAGGGGATCGATTCGCCCCTGGCGCGCCTGCTGGTTGAGATTGACGGCATAGGATTCAAGCGCGCTTTTACCGGCACCGCTTTCAGCACCGGCCTCTTCTTCCGGTGTATTACTGCCGACCGAGTCCGCCTCATTGTTGTCTTCACGTACTTTGGAAATACCGTGGGAAATATAATTCACCACATCCAGGCGGGTAATATTCTGCTTGTTTAGGAAATAGACCGCCTGAGACTCCTGTTCGCTGAATATTGCCGTCAGCACATTGGCGCCAGAGACCTCTTTCTTGCCTGATGACTGCACCTGAAACACCGCACGCTGCAAAACACGTTGAAAACCCAGCGTGGGCTGAATCTCACGATCTTCGTGGGGAGGCAACACCGGCGTGGTCTCTTCTAAAAACTCATTGAGATCCTTGCGCAGCGAATCCAGGTCGGCACCACAGGCTTTAAGCACTACACCGGCAGCAGGGTTTTCCAACAAGGCGAGCAACAGATGCTCGACCGTCATAAACTCGTGTTTCTTGTCGCGTGCATCCCTGAACGCCGTATTGAGTGTATATTCCAGTTCCTTACTCAGCATGTAAAACCCCCGTGCAATTAAACCTGTTACTCCGCTTCCATAACGCAGAGCAGCGGATGCTGGTTCTCTCTAGAATATTCGTTGACCTGTACCACTTTGGTCTCGGCAACTTCCCGTGAAAACACACCACAGACACCTTTACCCTTGGTATGCACCTGCAACATGATGTGCGTAGCCTGATCATGTTGCAGATGGAAAAAAGACTGCAACACGTGAACCACGAACTCCATGGGTGTGTAATCGTCATTCAAGAGAATAACTTTATACATGGGCGGGCGTTTGAGCTTTGGTTTGTCCTCCTGAAGCGCCAAATCGTCCGACTGTTCATCCTGGTAAGCATTTTTCATAGGCGGATATTAACAAAAATTTAGACAAATTCCGCGTACCAAATGCTGCCCAAAAGAGATTTAGCAAGTTCCATACCCAACCACCAACGGATGGATTTTCACTGCCGGAATTCAGACATCGCCCATTCCGCATCAATAACTGATTGAATTTAGAACATGACTCGCCCCAAAGTACTTGACTGAACCTATCAAAGATAAGAAAGTATTATGCGGTAAGGGGGCGTCATTTTTTTGGTTTTAGTCTAAAAAAGAGGCACTTACAGAGAGGGGTTGGGAGTCTAGTAGCAGTTTGCTTCCAAGATTTTTTCCAGCTAGTAAGGAGCGAAATCGCGCTATGGCTATGGGGACTGTGAAGTGGTTTAGTAATGCTAAAGGGTATGGGTTTATAGCACCGGAAAAAGGCGGGGATGATGTATTTGCCCATTTCTCCGCAATCGACATGGATGGTTACAGAACATTAAAACAAGGACAAACCGTTGAATTTGATGTCACCGAAGGACCTAAGGGTTTACAGGCAACTAACATCAAAATCGCGCTAGCAACTGAAACAGCCAATTAAGTATTCATCAATTTCTAAAAATACCGGCAGGTAACCTTAGTCTCCTGCCGGTATTTCCGTTCGCCTGCTCTATCATTTATTCCAAAGTCAAATCCGGCCTGATAACCCTGGCCAGTTACAAGCCCTACATATTATTGACAATCGCCTCACCGAAACCCGAACAGGAAACCAGAGTCGCGCCGGTCATCAAACGCTCCAAATCGTAGGTTACCGTCTTGGCACGTATGGCCCCCGACATGCCCTTGACAACCAG
>DKAX01000151.1 GCA_002450975.1 Proteobacteria bacterium UBA6915 | reverse complement strand
GCAATCGCAAAAGTTTCTACAACAATAAGTTTTTAAGCGGTAAGTATCAACAAGGTCAGGAGAAAATGACATGAAGAAAGAACTGAAAAGTGTACTTGGCTTCGTGTGTGCTGTTGTCATGTTGACGGTAGCACAGGCGCAAGCCGCGACCAAGAAACCCAACATCCTGGTCATTATGTCCGACGATGTGGGCATCACCAATGTCAGCGCCTACAGCATGGGCATGGCCGGTTACAAGACGCCCAATATAGACCGGATTGCCAAGGAAGGCGTACTGTTCACCGATTACTACGCCGAACAGTCCTGCACCGCCGGGCGCTCGGCGTTTATCACCGGACAGTCACCGGTCCGCACCGGCCTGACCAAGGTCGGTCTCCCGGGCGCACCCCTTGGCCTCCAGCCGGAGGACCCGACGCTGGCCGAGATTCTCAAACCCCTCGGTTATGCCACGGGNNACTGACAAAGAGAGCAAAGTCAATGACAAGCGTTTCGGCCCCATGGGGAAGCAGGAATGCAAGGACACCGGCCCGCTAACCAAGAAACGTATGGAAACCGCGGACGAGGAGTTCCTCGATCGGACGACCAAGTTCATCGAAAAGAACCACAAGGCCGGTAAGCCATGGTTTGCCTGGTTCTCATCATCGCGCATGCATTTCTATACGCACCTGAAAGCGGAAAGCGAAGGCAAGACTGGTCTGGGCATTTACGCTGACGGCATGGTAGAGCACGATGGCCATGTGGGGCAGCTGCTCAAACTGCTCGACAAGCTTGGCATCGCTGACAACACCATCGTCATCTACACCACGGACAACGGTCCGCACTACAACGAATGGCCGGACGGCGGTATCTCACCTTTCCGTGGTGAGAAAAACACCAACTGGGAGGGCGGATACCGCGTACCGGCGTTCGTGCGCTGGCCCGCGAAGATTCCGGGCGGCCAAGTTGTCAACAACATCACCTCGCATCTCGACTGGTTCCCAACGCTGGCGGCCGCAGCAGGTGTGCCGGACATCAAGGAAAAGCTGAGGAAAGGCAGCAAGCAAGGTGCTAACAAGTTCAAGGTGCACCTCGACGGCTACAACATCCTGCCCAACCTGACGGCAAAGGCGGGCACGGAAGCCAAATGGCCACGCCATGAGTTCTTCTACTGGAACGACGGCGGTCAGCTCGTCGGGTTGCGCTACGAACCGTGGAAATTCGTTTTCATGGAGCAGCGCTCGAAGGGCTTTTCGGTCTGGCGGGATCCCTTCGTGTCGCTGCGGATGCCGAAAATCTTCAACCTGCGTAGCGATCCGTTTGAGCGCGGCGACACCGATGCGNNCGACGTGATGGCAACGATGAAGACTGCCACAGGGAAATGATAGTATGAGTGGCGCCATGTATACGAGTCTGAATGTGGCCAGGGTAAACTTCAACATATCTGGAGCGGCAGAAATCATGAACCGCATCGAGAAAATGGAAGGTTGCTTCTGACTGGGTAACTAAGGGTTCATGGTTGTGAAATGTATTACGGGTTGTCGACGTTTAGGATTGGGTGCTCTCGCACCCAATCCATTTCACGAGACATTGAACAGTCATCTGTAACCCTTCGCTCACTGGCGAGGTTATTGCGGAGCGAACCACAGAGAAAAGGGTATAAATATCAACTGAAAGCGCAGCTGTAGCAGGGGACATTCCTATGACAAACACACAAGTTTTGCTGACCAAACTTTTTTTTGGTATTGCACTGATCTTCTCTGGACTGGCGATCGCACAGGCTTCCGATCCACTACCCTCGTGGCATGATGGTAAAGCCAAACAGTCGATCATCGAGTTTGTGGCGAAGGTGACGCAGCAAGGCTCGGACGATTTTGTGCCACCAGAGCAACGTGTTGCCACGTTTGACAATGACGGCACGCTTTGGTCCGAAAAGCCAGTTTACTTTCAATTACTCTTCGCCATTGATCGCGTGAAAACCCTGGCGCCACAACACCCGGATTGGAAGGACAAAGAGCCATTCGCCTCGCTGCTCAAGGGCGACATCAAAGCTGCACTCGCTGGCGGCGAACACGCGATGCTCGAAATTGTGATGGCCACGCATCCTGGCATGACGACCGTGGAGTTTGAAAAGATTGTCAAAGACTGGCTTGCCACTGCCAAGCATCCGGTGACCAAACGACCCTATACCGAGATGGTATATCAACCGATGTTGGAGTTGCTCGCTTACCTGCGTGCCAATGCTTTCAAGACGTTCGTTGTTTCAGGTGGCGGCATCGAATTCATGCGTCCCTGGGTTGAGAAGGTCTATGGCATACCCCCTGAACAGGTAGTCGGTAGCAGCATTAAAACCAGATACGAGTTACAAGACGGCAAACCGGTACTGGTTCGTCTGCCTGAACTCGATTTTTTCAACGACAAGGAAGGTAAACCCGTTGCGATAAATCAATATATTGGCCGACGCCCCATCGCTGCTTTCGGCAATTCCGATGGCGATTTGCCGATGCTGCAGTGGACCACGGCTGGACAGGGTCCACGCTTCGCGCTTTACGTCCATCACACCGATGCGAAGCGCGAATGGGCTTACGACCGCAAGTCCAGCGTTGGCCGTCTCGACAAGGGCCTGGATGAAGCAAAGGTGAAAGGCTGGACGGTTGTGGACATGAAACAGGACTGGATGGTCATCTACCCATTCGAGAAGAGGTAGGAATTGATGATATCGATCGGCTACAGCTGGGGGCAACACGTCGCATGTTCAGCATCCCGGCGACATATTAGGATTGCTTGAATGAGTTACATTGAAACTAGCGGATGTTTGCGAGGTATTCAGGTCGGAACACAAGGAAAACAAGTGCCTGCAAGGAGATGCCAACGTGAAACAAATTAATGAATTCCTGAAAACCTGTGCCATAGGTGGTTTGTTAGTGTTGCTACCTTTGTTACTGCTTTATCTGGTATTGGCCGAGGCCGTGCAACTCATTGTGGCGCTGGCCACGCCCATTGCCGACCTGTTTCCAGCCGGGACTTTTGACAAGATCGAGCATCCCGTACTGTTGGCGTTTACGCTAATCCTGGTTGTGTCGTTTGTGCTTGGGTTGGCGCTGCGCCTGGCCATCCTGCGCCGCGTGGGGGAATGGGCAGAGCGCTCGGTGCTCGCTCGTGTTCCGGCCTACAATGCCATCAAGCATCTGTCACGTGGACTTGTGGGTGCAGACGATGAGCAGGCACTCTTCAGGCCGGCCATGGTGACATCTGCCGACGGTGAGCGCCAACTCGCTTATCTCGTCGAAGACCATGCCGATGGCTACGCAACCGTCTTGATCCCACGACCACCCACTGCATTCGCTGGCGACCTGCTCATTGTGCCCCGTGAGCGTGTGGTGTTACTCAAGGCGGGGCTCGGCGAAGTCAGTGCAGTGATCAGCCACTGGGGCCTTGGTCTGCGTGGCTTGCTTGAAACCACACAGCCACGCAAATCTGATTAGTACCTGCCATGATCGGCTACCATATATGCGATGGAGTATGTCTTTCTTAAAAAACATACCGTTTTCGGAGGTTTTATGAGCTGCACAACTGTTCCGGCCAGATTATTTATTCCGCTCCTCGTGTTGATGATAATTGGGCTTGTAACACAACTCACTGGATGTGCCTCTGACAGCTATGCCGCAAAAGGTGCAACCAAGGGCGCAACGACAGGAGCTGTTTCCGGTGCCGTTGGCGGTATTTTTACCGCGCTGGTATTTGGTGGCGATCCAGCCGAAGCTGCCGCTCGTGGTGCGGTATATGGTGGTGCGGTTGGGGGAACTGCCGGGGCAATCGCCGGTAGTGAGGCGGATCGTCAAGTAAAACAACGACAGGAGGCGCAACTTGCCAAGCTTCGTCAGAAGATTGGAGATGAGACTTTCACGGGTCTGGAAGCATTAGCGGATTGTCGCCATGACGTGTCCTTGCGGCAGGCTACTAAAGCACAGCAGTCAGAAAATCCCAACTATGCCCTGGCGGGCTTGTGGTTGGAAGTCTTGAGCTATGCCGATCAGAAAGATGAGACAAAAGCGCGCAGCTTATTCCCGACACTGGTTAAAAAAGACTGGGATATCAAATCTGAAGCGCAGGCGGAGGAAGCCATGCGCAAGGCGTTGAACTCTCTCATGGATATTCGTGAGGAATATAAGTTACCCCGCGTATGTTCTGGCTAATCAAGAGGCCAAAAAAATAATATTTTGAACCTGTGTTTTTAGTGCTGCTCTTTCAATATAAATGACAANNATGCTGGTCGCCGCGGCGGTAATGGGCAAGGCGGGATTCAGTTATCTGAAACAACTGCTATCTGGTTTTCTGAAAAAACAGTTTATACCACCGGAGACAGTCAGCCCAATACGGTACCGTATTGGACTGGTCCTGTTTTCGATCCCACTGCTCTTGGGATGGGTTGCACCTTACATATCAGGCTATTTCCCGGTATTTGAAGAACATCGTTTGTTGCTCGCCATTATTGGCGATCTTTTTCTGTTAAGCAGTTTGATTGTGCTCGGAGGCGAGTTCTGGGACAAGCTGAGAGCACTTTTTATCCATAGGGCAAAAGTCAGTCTTGCGTGAAAACCGGATTGAAGTACAAATAAATTATGAGGGAGGAGTGATGAGGTATGTTTATCACAAAGCTGCAAATAGATTACTTACGCTTTTCACGCTACTCATTTTACCTATTGCGACTCAGGCAGAAGACTGGATCAAACCGGGTAATGAGACACTTACATTTGGGATAGGGGTATTTCTGCAAGCTTTCGATACCAGTCTGAGAGTAGACAATCAGAACGTGGGTATTGGTGATAGCGTTGATCTCGAAAATGATCTGGGTTTAAAGGAAGACGAAACGGTTTTCTGGACAAACGTCAACTGGCGATTCGCGGACAAACATCGGCTCGGTGTTTCCTATTTTAGCATTAACCGCAATTCTTCAGCGACGGCTTTACGTGATCTTGTAATTGGTGACGAGATTTATCCCGTGGGCACCAGTTTGAAAACAGAATTCGACGTTAATATAACGCCATTTTATTACGCCTATTCATTTATTAAGAATGATAAACATGAATTAGCGGGCTCATTCGGGTTTCACTGGTTCGCCATAGATTTAAAAATTGAAGGGTCAGCATCGTCAGCTGCCGGGGATGCAGATGCAAACGTTTCTGCCAGTGCGGATGCGCCATTGCCACTGTTCGGAATACGCTACGATTACTATGTAAACCAGCGCTGGACGACGAGTGTGCATGGCGAAGTGTTTGCCCTCGATATCGCCGATGAGGCATTAAATTTTTCGGGCAACTTGTACAATATTCGTTTGAGTACGGACTACTGGGTTACAAATAATTTCGGGATAGGTGCAGCAATAAACTGGTTCAACCTCGATGCAGAAGTTGATGATAATAACTGGAAAGGCGCAGTAGATTACCGTTATTTCGGGCCGCAAATTTATCTTCAGGCGCGTATATAACCACTTTAATTTATCATGTCTTTTCTAAATTAATATCATTAACTAATAAATTGAAATGACCAATTCAACTCCAGCAAAGAATCTAAAACTCATACGCCTTGAACGGGTCATGGATGTGGTGTATGCGCTGGTTATCTGGCGCCTGTTTATGATCCTCCCCAGACCAGAAAAGGGTGATGATGACACAAATTCGGTTCTGGAACTGCTTATCAATAATTGGGACACCTTTGTCATCGTGTTGCTGGCGCTGGTAATTGTAATTGTATTTTGGCTACAGAATAATTCCTTGTTTAGCTATTTGAAGGCGACAGATCGTGTTCACACCGCTATCTCAATTTTTCAGTTGTTCTTTTTACTATTTTTTCTTTACAGCATTGGTACCGGCTTACGCCTTGGCGCCACTGCCGATAGCCGAATGTTAGAGAGCTTTGCCGCTTTATTGCTGGCGGTCAGTGCCTATCTGGGTTGGTACTATGCATACCGAAAGGGTGATCTGGTTTCGGATAATGTACCGGCGAATAAATCAGAAGAATTGCTTAAGCAAAATCTGGCAGAACCCATTACAGCACTGCTTACTATGCCGTTTGCTTTTGTGGGCCCCATTGCCTGGGAACTGTCCTGGTTTCTGTACCCGTTTATTCGCTGGGCCTTTGGCCGTCTCGCAAAAAGAACATAGTGAACTCTAATCAGCTTGTGTCTGGATATATCAAGCGGCGCTCATAGACGAAAGAATCAATAGCATATACTTGCCACGTTACTTTAAATCGTCACACCCGATACTTTCTCCAATATCGTCGCTAATGCAGAAGAATCCTCTTCGCCAAGCCCT
>DKAX01000064.1 GCA_002450975.1 Proteobacteria bacterium UBA6915 | reverse complement strand
ATCGACACCCAAGCGGTTATGGAGTGTAATGGCAGTCCCAGTCGTCTGACCTTGTCGGCGACCGGTTCCAGCGACCCTGAAGACGAAACTGATCTTAAATATGAATGGTCCGGCCCCTTTGGGATTGCCAATGGTGTTACGGTGACGGTTGATATCGCCTTGGGGACTTGGCCGGTTACCTTAAAGGTTACTGACAGCCAAGGGGCCAGTGACAGTGTGTCGGCACAATTACAGGTGGTTGATACCACTGCGCCGATGGTCGATGCCGGTGGTGATGTGACCGTGGAGGCTACCCATGTTCAGGGTGCCGCCTATCTGCCGCGTGTTTTAGCGAATGATACTTGTGGCAGCGTGACCAGCCTGTCAGTTCAGCCGACACCCGCTTTTTATCCTTTAGGCGTAACAACTGTCCAGGCTGATGCTGTGGATAGCAGTGGTAATCGCGCCAGTGACAGTATGCAGATCACTGTGCATGACACGACGGCGCCTGTTCTTGTAGCGCCGGCAGCAGTCTCGACCGAGGCGACAGATCTGCTGACGTCTGTGGAGTTGGGTCAGGCCAAGGCGGAGGATATTTTCCCGTTGACAGTCAGCAATGACGCCCCGGCAGGATTTATTCTGGGCACAACCCAGGTGACCTGGAGCGCCGTAGACAGCAATGGTAATCGTTCCAGTGCCACGCAGTCTGTGACGGTTACTGATACCACGGCACCGGTTTTCGCCTCGTTGGAGGACCTGGTGTTCGAGGCCCAGGGTGAACTGACGTCGTTGACACTGACGGTACCCAAGGCCAGCGATATTTTCGGGCCGGTACAGGTCAGTGCCGAGTTGCCGCCGGTCTATCCTCTGGGCGAAACGCCGGTAGTATGGAGTGCGCTAGATGCTAATGGTAATCTGGCCCAGGCGACGCAGTTTGTGCGCCTGATCGATACCACAGCGCCCACCTATACATTCGAACTCCTGCGCAGCGAGATCAACTCGCACCATCATAAGATGGTCAAGGTCGCGCGCCTGAGCTCAGTCAGTGACAGTGTTGATAGTCAGCCCCAGGTGGTCATATCCGTCAGCAGCAATCAACCAGACAGAGTCAAACATGACGACCGTCGTCGCCACGACCATAACAAGCGTCATCACGCTCGTGATTGGCAGGTTACCCAAGAGCAGGGCATCTGGACCGTCTGGGTGCGCGCGGAGCGGGATGGATTTCAACGCGATGATCGTATCTATACCCTGGATATCAGTGTCACTGATCGCAATGGCAATCGTTCCGGTGAGCAAGCCGAGGTACGTGTGGTCCACGACCAGCGTAAAGTACGCGATACCCATGATCGTGAAAAGCATGACTCGGAACACAGGCACGAAAACAAGCGCAACACTGATAGATAGGCGCAGGGCTGTATAGCAGTATGAAAGGCCGTAGGAGAGCAAACCCTTGCGGCCTTTTTCTATTTACCGGATGGGGAGATATGCACGGTCTGTCGTTGACGCAGGAATTGTGGCGCCTCGATGGCAAAGCGTTGTTTAAGGGTCTGCGCGCGCTGGCGTAGGAGTTCTGGTTTAATCCCCGGTGCGAAATCCATGGCCAGGGCAATGGTGTTACCTTTGTCCATCATGGGGATTAGATCGATATAGCCGAAATGGTGTCGTAGCAGCCCGAGTAGGCCGGGGAACTCCACGCTACGACGCCACAAGTTGAGCACCAGAATTCCACCGACAGCCAGGCGTTGTCTACAGTCGGCGATAAACTGACTTTGTGTGATGCTGGGGGCGATGCCATCTTCGTGATAGGCGTCTACCAGAATAAGATCATAGCCATGAAAACGGGTGGGCGCGTAATGGAGAAAGTCGGCGCCGTCGGCAATATGGATTGCTATCCGCGGATCTTGCGGTAGATAGAAATATTCGTGCGCCAGATCTACCACTGTTTCATCCAGTTCCACGCAATCCAAATGACAATCTTCAAAGTGGCGATGAAGAAATTTTGCCAATGAACCACCCCCCAGACCGATCAACAAAGCCGAATGAGGCTCAGGGACGAACAGCAGGCAACACATCATGGCGCGCGTATAGGAAAGCAAAAGGGTGTGCGGATTTTGCAACGACATGCTGCTTTGCTTGGCCTTGCTGCCGAAGTGCAGGGAGCGGACATCGCCGACATCGACAATTTCACGAACGCAGCCCTCGTGCTTGCTGCGGTGTATGATACGGGGCATTGGTTTGATCATGGCCATCTGAGCTGCTGTTCAGTATGGCAGATTATAACCGGTGTGGGGTGATGGTTTGGCAGAAGGGCAAAAGCGGCCTTCCCTGGCCGGTTTGCGAGCGTCCGTGTGACTTCCTGGTCTGGCCTTCCCGGCCTGATTCTTCCGTGTAGGTTTCCCTACCCGATCTATTTTCCCTGGCTTTGACCCTTGATTCCCTGGGTGTCCTCGGTCCATGAGGGCTAAACAAGCTCAATAGTTGCGGTTCATCCAAGTGAACACTTTGGATATATCGAAAGACGTCAGCGGTAGCTGGAGTGGTAAAGACTAGTTTTGACACAGGTTTACATTTAAACTGCCAGTGCAGGGGTTATACCTATGTCATAATCTTGCTCGCGATCTGCGGGTAATCCAGGGATTTCAGTGGCTTATATGGTTAAAGGTCAACAACAACGTACCGGGCAGTCGGAACGTCGTCGGTCCGGGGAGCGTAGGCGCGGAGATGACAGGCGCCACGATGAGGTGGACGGCGCCGGAATGCGCGTGCCTGCCTGGCCCGAGCAGCGCTTACAGATCATTATGCGCGTGTTATTTGCCGGAATTGCCTGGGTTTACTACACCAAGATCGAAAATTTTTCGCCTGTGTGGATGACCATCGAGCAGATTCACTACTACTTCGTTGGTTATTTAATATTTAATGTGGGCGTTTTATTGCACGCACGCAAACACCTGGGGTCCACGGCGCGTTTTCGCCTGGCTATGATTGTCGACGCCGCTACGGTTACCATGGCGGTGTTGAACGATCCCTATCCCCTGCCTCCGTCACTCTTGGTCTATATCATCGTTGTGTTAGGTAACGGTATGCGCTATGGACTGCGCTTCTTTGCAGAAACGCTGATCCTGTGCCTGTTGTCCGCCATGCTGGTGTTGTCAGTACGTTATATAGAGTCGGTTCAATCCATTACACCTGATGTGATTTACCTCAATCTGTTCGGTGCGATTATCCTGTTCTATAGCTTTATACTGACCCGGCGTTACGAGTTGAACAAGCGTAGCCTGGAGAAACACAGTCGTATCGATGTACTTACTGGGCTCCTGAATCGGCGTGCCCTATTCGATATGTGTGATCCGCTGTTTGACCGCCTGGCTGTGACTGAAAGGCCACTGGCGGTCATGTTCGCCGATATGGATAAATTCAAACAGATCAATGACACCATGGGGCATGCGGTGGGCGACAAGGTATTAAATCAGTTCGCCGACATCCTGCGCCAGTCGGTCCGGCGGACAGACATTGCCGCACGCTACGGCGGTGATGAATTCGTGCTGGTGTTACCCAATACTACGGGTGAGGTGGCAGAGACTATTGGTGATCGGATAGAGCGCCAAGTAGGGGAGTGGGCGCAGACCCAGGGCATGGATATCTCCGTTTCCATTGGTGTGGGTGAAGCGCCCAAGCACGGTGACAATCTGAATATGGTTTTGGAATATGTCGATGAGATCCTCTATCGGCGCAAAAGTGAAAAAAGTAAAAAAAGCAGCCTACGTCAGCCGGTTTCCGTTGAGGCGTCGGTCAGGGATGCCTAACCGGCATATCAGATTGACGCCGCGCGTCGATTCTCTTCCTTGTGTTTCATTTTAAATAAGATTGAAGGTGCTAATGCAAAGATCTCCGCGAGTTGTTCTTGCCATTACTGTTCTTGCCCTGTTGTCGGCTTGTCAGTCCACCGGTCACGGTTATCGCCACGGCATGACCGTGCAAGGCCATGAGCCCATGGCCAGTCAGTATGAGCCACCTCAGGCGCTGGACCTCAAGGCCATGTCTGACCTGTATGGCGTGGTGGCCAAGGTTCAGGATAAGCGCGTGGTGTACGTCGGTGAGGCTCACGACCGTCTGGACCACCATCTCAACCAGCTGGAAATCATTAAAGGACTGCATAAAAAGCACAAAAAGTTAGCTATCGGAATGGAGTTTTTCCAACGCCCCTACCAACAGGCCATGGATGACTATAGCGCTGGACGCATCGATGAGGCGGCCTTTCTCAATAAAACGGAATACTTCCAGCGCTGGCGCATGGATTATCGTCTGTATCGACCTATCATCCAGTTTGCCAGAGAGAATGGCATTGCCCTGGTGGCGCTGGACATCGCTACAGAGCTGCGTCACAAGATAGGCCGCCAGGGCTGGACGGCCTTGAACGATCAGGAGCGGGCGGTAATCCCTGCCGAGATCGATGAGAGTGACAAGGACTACGAGCAGCGCATGAAGAAGATCTTCGCCTGGCATCCTGAAGCCGATTCGGGCCGTCAGTTCACTACTTTCATGCAGGCCCAGTTGACCCGCGATGAGGCGATGGCCGAGACAGCTGCGGATTACCTCAAGTCGCATCCTGATTTCCATATGGTGATTTTGGCCGGTGCTGGTCATCTGGCCTACGGCTCTGGCATTCCCAACCGTCTGCAGCGCCGTTTACCGGTTACCTCGGCCATCATTCTCAATGACATTGGCTATGAGACCAGTCCCCAACTGGCAGACTATGTACTGTTGTCCAAGCAGTTGCCTTTGGCTAAAGCTGGCTTGATGGGGGTTGGGCTGGACGATAGCCAGGGTCCGGGGGTGCGGGTCACTGAAATAGCCAAAGACAGTGGCGCCCAGTTGGCCGGCTTCAACAAAGAGGATCGTATCCTGGCTATCAATGGCCAGGACACGGTAACCATCGCCGACATTAAGTTTCTTATGCTGGATGCGGCTCCGGGCGACAAAATTAGCGTCAAGGTCCAATACCAGAGCTTTTTCAGCGGCACACAAACCGAACAGCGGGACGTCGTACTGCGTTAGCAAACTTCAGTGCTTTAAGTTGAGGCGGGCATAAGGTCAATAAATTGACGTTTTGCCCGCCTGCCAAAGCCAAAAATCAATAGGTTACTTTATATCTATCATTGGATGCCCTGAGGACCAGGTAGGGGTAACCTATGGCTGTATAAAAATACGCCAGCTTTTTGGCTTGATGCGGCGACATTAATGAAAAAATCCCATTTCTAACTAATTGATTAGCCAATAATATTAAAAATTATATGTGAATAGTAGTGACAAATAAATCGCGGGTATCGTATACTGACACTTCATCGAATTAGGTAATTTAACTTATTGTATTAAATGGAATTTGCGATTTAGGGGCCCTTGCTAAGTCAAGGGAAGGAACAGGAAAAAGTCGCCCCAGGGAATATATGTTGAGTCATGAGGAGAGGGCAGTATGCAGCAACGTTTTTTTAACAAGCGTTATATAGTCGCGATAGCTAGCGGTATCACCCTGGCGTCAGTCATGGTTACGGCTCAAGCCAACTACCATAGTCAGACCCTGGACCGCATGGATATCGCCGCCTATCTCCTGCAGGCCCGTGAGGGTAACGCCCAGGCTCAGTTTTTACTCGGCAGAATGTACCGCGAAGGCGACAACGTGGTGCGTGACTACGGCAAGGCAGCCGCCTGGTATCTGGAAGCCGCCGAACAAGGTCATGTCGAGGCTCAGATCGATCTGGGCACATTGTTCGCCGATGGCGATGGTGTCGAGCAGGATATCGACATGGCCGTCAAATGGTTTCAATTGGCCGCTGAGCAGGGGCATGCCACTGCTCAATTCAATATGGGTAATGCCTACCGCCAGGGACGTGGTGTGGAACAAAACGATAGGGAGGCGGCCCACTGGTATCGTCTTTCCGCCGAACAAGGATTCGTCCTGGCGCAATACAACCTGGCCCTGATGTATTACTACGGTCGCGTAGGTGAAAAGGATTTAGGCGAGGTCGTGACCTGGAGTACTCGCGCTGCTGAACAGGGTTATGCCCAAGCTCAGTACCAGTTGGGACAGATGTTCCGCGTCGGTGAGGGCGTACCCCAGAGCCGCGTTACTGCCTATATGTGGTACACCATTGCCGCTTTCAGTGGCATGGACAAGGCGGTCCTGACCAAGGAAGATCTGCGCAATGAAATGACTGCCGACGAGGTTATTCAGGGTGAATTGGCTGTCTTGGGTTGGTTGGAGCAACACCAGGAATCTGAATAGGATCAAGAATTCATAGCTAGCTCTCCAGATTGGGGCACCCTTGAAGGGTGCCCGCTTTTTTTGTTTGAGAATACGATCCAACCTAGCCGCGCAATGGGTCACATCTAAACAAGGGATTGATTCGCTTCGGGTTTGGTCACTGATTGGCTATTTCCGAAAATTTATCAGGAAATTTACAAATGTTTACACAAGCTACGGGATTGAGTTCCGATAGCTTTACTAAGCTTTAATTTGCTAAGGCTATTACGCTCAAAAAAATACGTCAGAACCGGAGAAACATCATGAAAATCTCTTCAAAAGCCTATTATGGCCTCATGGCCATGTGGATCATCGCGGACCGCGCCGACCAGAAGGCCAACTCAGTTACCTTGGCCGAGATCTCCGATAGCTTGAATATTTCTATCTCTTATTTAGAACAGTTGTTCGCCCGCTTGCGTATCAACGGCCTGGTGGGTAGTAAGCGCGGCCCGGGCGGTGGATACACCTTATCACGTCCGGCTTCTGAGATATCCGTGGCGCAGGTAATCACTGCGGTGAATGGCCGTGTTTACGCCAATACGCCTATCAATCCTGACCAGCAGGTTGATGTTTTGTGGAACCACTTGAGCAAACGTCTGTATGGATTTTTGGACAACATCTCTCTGGCGGACGCCCGGGACAAACAGGCGATGTTGGAAGTCGCCTAGCAGGAAATTTGTGTGGTCGGATCATCCTTGGCGGATGATTCGGCCGCTGACCCCATCCCGAATCTCACTGGGTTTGCTCTTTAACCCGCATCTCCCCGCAATAATTACATCCACGGTTTGATCGAAATAACGTCGTACCTGCAACGCCGAGCGTGCCGGTTGCTGGCCGCTGCGGTTGGCGCTTGTCGACACCAAGGGGTGTCCTAGAGCCCGACAGAGCTGCTGCACCTGCGGGTGGGAGCTTACGCGTACCGCCAGTGTGGTGTGTATTCCGCACAGCCAGGGTGAAACCCGTGTTGTGGCCGGTAACAGCCAGGTCACCGGTCCCGGCCAGCTGGCGTGGATGGCCTTCATCTGAGACTCCGGTAGCGCATGTACATAGGGTTGGAACTGCTGCCAGTCGCTGGCGATCAGAATCAGTCCTTTTTCGGCTGGACGTTGCTTAAGAGCCAGAATACGTTGTATGGCCTGGGTATCGTCGGGATGGCAACCCAGGCCGTAGACTGCCTCTGTTGGGTAGGCGATGACCCCGCCGGCAAGAATGCTGCGCTGGATTTGTCGCAACTGCCAGGGGGTCAGCGCCAAGGGGTTAACCCAACTGCTTTTGCATCTCGGCGTCTTTTTTCAGCACAGCCTCGGCATTGGCCTTGCGTTCGTCCACCAGGCGTTTGGCCAGGCCAGCATCCGCCAGGGAAAGGATTTGTGCGGCCAGATAACCGGCATTCTTGGCGCCGGCCTTACCGATGGCGACGGTGGCTACCGGGATGCCACCAGGCATCATCACCGTGGAGAGCAGGGCATCGTGGCCATTCAAAGGGCCGCCGTCGATGGGCACGCCGATGACCGGCTTCAAGGTATGGGCGGCAACGGCACCGGCCAAATGGGCGGCCAGACCGGCCGCGGCGATGAATACTGCGCAACCGCGTTTCTCCGCATCCTCGATATAGGCCTTGGTGGCTTCGGGGGTGCGATGGGCCGAGCGTACACGGATTTCAAAGGGAACCTGCAAAGTCTTGAGGATCTCGGTGGTGGCCTTCATGGTGGCGAGGTCCGAATCGGAACCCATCAGGATGGCGACAAAAGGTGACTGCGACATGGTCATTCTCCAGGTAAGTTAGAAATCAGTTGCCGGTCTCTTCGCGGGCGACGGCGCGGTAGCCGATGTCGTCGCGATAGAAGCAGCCGGGCCAATGGATCTTGTGGGTGAGCTCATAGGCCTTGGCCTGCGCCTGTTTGACGCTGTCACCCAGGCCGACGGCGCACAACACGCGTCCGCCGCTGGTGACAACGGAGCCGTTCATGTTGGCGGTGCCGGCGTGAAATACCTTGCCATCAGCGCTATCCAGACCCTCCAGGCCTTCGATGATGTCGCCTTTGCCATAGTCACCGGGATAGCCGCCGGCGGCCAGTACCACCCCCAGGGCTGCGCGTGAAT
Source organism: Proteobacteria bacterium UBA6915 (assembly GCA_002450975.1). GTDB lineage: Bacteria > Pseudomonadota > Gammaproteobacteria > UBA6915 > UBA6915 > UBA6915. The sequence goes on along the minus strand of DKAX01000064.1, from coordinate 880 downwards.
CCCATTGGGCATCGACTTGGTGCAGGCGTTTATCCAGGGCCGCCTGGCACAGGGAGACCAGATCCGACCGCAGGCGCATCATGATGGGCTGGGTCTCGGGATCGCCGAAGCGGCAGTTGTATTCGATGACCTTGGGGCTACCGTCGGCCATTATCATCAGACCGGCGTAGAGAAAACCGGTATAGGGATTTCCCTCGGCGGCCATACCCTTGACTGTGGGTTCGATGACCTCGCGCATGATGCGCTGGTGGATCGTGTTGGTGACTACCGGTGCCGGTGAATAAGCACCCATGCCGCCGGTGTTGGGNNCAGGCCGTCGGCCTTGATGACGATAGGTGCACCCTGCTGGCGCACATAGGCCAGGGCCGGTTCGATGGCGGTGAAGTTCTGATAGGCGCCGGTGGGGATCTTGTGGCGAGCCAGAAAATCTTTGGTGAAGGCCTTAGAGCCTTCCAACTGGGCGGCGGCCTTGGTGGGGCCGAAGATGGCCAAACCCGCGGCGCGGAAGGCATCGACCACTCCCAGGACCAGGGGGACTTCAGGACCGACGATGGTCAGGTCCACAGCATTTTTCTGGCAGAAGGCGACCAGTGCGGCGATGTCCTCGACCTTGATGGCCACGTTTTCCAGTTTGGCCTCACGGGCGGTGCCGGCATTACCGGGGGCCACGTAGACGATCTCAACCTGGGGGGATTGGGCCGCCTTCCAGGCCAGGGCGTGTTCGCGTCCGCCGGAACCGATAACCAAAACCTTCATGCCACACTCCTCGTGTCTCGGGTGGAAAAAGGGGGAATTTTACCCAAATCGACGGGCTATGTCGCCGGCAAAGCGGGGTTTGCCGGCATCTCGACTAATGACGGAAATGGCGCATGCCGGTGAA
>DKAX01000167.1:29527-44979 GCA_002450975.1 Proteobacteria bacterium UBA6915 | reverse complement strand
ACCCGGCTTATCGGCCGACTCCTTCCTTATATATACACTTCTGCAATTCGATCCATCCTCCAGTTCGCAAAATGGCGCCGGTTTATAAGCCGGCTGTGCCTTATATATCCATATTTTTCTCTTTTCATTTGTTGAGTAATGCCGTGGGACCTGTCCGCGTCCAGTGGGATAAACAGTGGGTTGAGTGGGAGAGTACCTTGACAGTATGCGGATATTGCTCCTATAGTGTGGGGAAGTGGGGAATTGTGGGGCAAAGGGATTCACGCTTCGGTCGGGGGCACAGGTGTATCGCGGGGTTAATCAACTAAATCTGGATGCGAAAGGGCGCTTGGCGATGCCGGCCAAATACCGTGAGCGTCTTGCTGACCAATGCGAGGGCGAGTTGGTGGTTACCGTCGACTTCGACCATTGTCTGTTGCTCTATCCCCTGCCCGAGTGGGAGCTTATCGAAGCCAAGTTGGTGAAACTCCCCACCCTGAATAAACAAGCCCGCCGCCTGCAGCGTCTGCTTATCGGTCACGCTACCGAGGTCGAACTCGACAGTAGCGGCCGGATCCTGATTCCGACCCCCCTGCGCGAATATGCCGAATTGGATAAAGAGGTAGTCCTGATTGGTCAGGGCAACAAATTCGAAATCTGGAATGAAAAGTTCTGGAATGAGCGTCGCAATCTCTGGTTGTCCGAACAGGACGGTGATGACACCGACCTGCCCGACCAATTGGGCAATCTGTCGTTGTGATGCGCCATGGCACAGGCAGAATTTAACGAGCATCAGTCGGTACTGCTGAGCGAGTCCGTCGCAGCGTTGAATATTCAGCCAGACGGTTTCTATGTGGATGCAACTTTTGGCCGTGGGGGACACAGCCGGGAGATACTGGCGGTCTTATCGTCCAATGGGCGCTTATTGGGCCTGGACCGGGATGCCCAGGCTATCGCCTTCGGGCGTGAGGCATTCCGGGATGAGCCTCGTCTGCACTTGGTACAGGCGCCGTTTGCCGAGCTGGCTGAGCAGGTGAACGACTTGGGCTGGAGCGGCAAGGTCATGGGTGTGTTGGCGGACTTGGGCGTCTCCTCGCCCCAACTGGATGACGGTCAACGGGGTTTCAGTTTTCGCCGTGATGGCCCTCTGGATATGCGTATGGATAGTAGCAGTGGCGTGAGTGCGGCCCAGTGGCTGGCCAAGGCCAAGGCGGCGGAGATAGAACGGGTTTTAAAGGAGTATGGCGAGGAGCGCTTTGCCCGGCGCATCGCCCAGGCCATCGTGCGCGAGCGCGAGGTGGCGCCCATTTCTACCACGGCCCGGTTGGCCAAGATTGTTGCCGATGCCAATCCCCGTTGGGAAAAGGACAAGGACCCGGCAACGCGCGCTTTTCAGGCCATACGTATTGAGATCAATCAGGAGCTTCAGCAGTTGCAGCAGTTGTTGGCGCAGGTGCTGACGGTGTTGGCGCCGGGCGGACGTCTGGCGGTGATCAGTTTTCACTCGCTGGAGGATCGTATGGTTAAACGCTTTATGCGCGACCAGGCCCGCGGCGATGATTTTCCGGCGGGTTTACCGGTTACCCAGGCACAGTTGAATCCGCGCATGCGTCTGGTGGGTAAGGCGATTCGCCCCGGTGAGCGGGAGCAGGCGGAGAATCCGCGGGCGCGTAGCGCGGTGTTGCGTGTAGCGGAGAAGTTATGAACAGATGGCAGCGGATTTGGCAGCCCTTGTTAGTGTTGGCTGTCGTGGTGTCAGCACTAGCGGTGGTCTACAGCGCCCATTGGAACCGCACCTTGTTTGTGCGCCTGAATGTCCTGGAGACCTCGCGTGACGAGTTGAACGCCGATTGGGGGCGTTTACAGCTGGAGCAGAGTACCTATGCAACTTACGGACGTATTGAAGGCACCGCCCATGACAAGTTGAAGATGAGGATTCCCTCAACGGAGAGCATTGTGGTTGTGAGACCATGAACAAAAAGACGGCAGCGTTGTACTACAGTCCGGGGCGTCAGAGGTTGCTGGCGGCCCTTTTGTTGTTGGCGCTGACCGGGCTTGCCGGCCGTGTGGTCTATCTGCATGTCTTTAACAAAGCTTTTTTGCAGCAACAGGGCGATGCCCGTTCCCTGCGCACCGTGCCCATCCCTGCACATCGGGGCGTGGTCTATGACCGTAATGGAGAGCCGCTGGCCATCAGTACACCGGTGGATTCGGTATGGGTCAATCCACAGAGTTTTGACCGCGAACACCCGGCCATTGGCAAACTGGCCAAGCTACTGGATATACCCGAAGATCAGATCCGGCACCTGGCGCGTGAGCAGGGCAGGCGTGAGTTTGTCTATTTAAAAAGGCATATCGATCCCGATCTGGCCGCACGCGTCGAGGCCTTGAAGATCTCCGGTATCGAGTTGCAACGAGAGTATCGTCGTTACTACCCGGCCGGTGAGGTGACCGCTCACGTCCTGGGTTTTACCGATATCGATGACCACGGTCAGGAGGGGCTGGAGCTGGGATTCAATGACTGGCTACAGGGCTCTGTCGGTGCCAAGCGCGTGATCAAGGATCGCTTGGGCCGCGTGGTTGAGGAGGTCGAGGAGATCAAACAGGCCGAGGCGGGGCGTGATCTATGGGTAAGTCTGGATATCCGTCTGCAATATCTGGCCTATCGCGAATTGAAAGAGGCCGTGAAACGCCATCAGGCCAAGGCGGGTTCGGCAGTGATCCTGGATGTATTGACCGGCGAGGTGCTGGCCATGGTCAACCAGCCAGCCTTCAACCCCAACAACCGCAGTCGTATGTCCGGTGAGTTGTATCGCAACCGGGCAGTGACCGATGTCTATGAACCGGGATCGGTTATCAAACCTTTTATCGTTGCTACCGCCCTGGAAAGCGGCAAGTTCAAGCCGCAGACACCGATTGATACCAGCCCTGGTTGGTTCAAAGTCGCGGGTAACACTATCCGTGACGTGCGCAACTACGGCCTGATCGACGTGGCTACAGTATTGCAGAAGTCCAGTAACGTGGGGGCCAGCAAGATCGGTCTGACCATTGCTCCTGAGACCTTTTGGGATACCTTTACCGCGCTGGGTTTCGGTAACTATACCGGTAGTGGTTTTCCCGGTGAGGCCACCGGTCTGTTCGCCAATTACGGTGCCCTGACCGATTTGGATCGCGCTACCCTTTCCTTTGGTTACGGTCTCTCCATGACACCCTTGCAGTTGACCCAGGCCTACGGCGTCCTGGCTGGCGATGGTCGTTTGTTCCCGGTCACTTTTACCAAGGGTGGTACCGCTCAGGCGGCCTTTACTCCGGTGCGGGTCTTCACGCCTGAGACGGCTCGCCAGATGCGCGATATGTTGACTACCGTCGTCGAGCGCGAGGGTACAGGCAGTCGTGCCCACATCATTGGCTATAAGGTGGCCGGCAAGACCGGTACGGCTAAAAAGGTTGGCAGTGGTGGGTATAGCGATAATCGTTATGTCGCTCTGTTCGCCGGTTTTGCCCCGGCCACCCGGCCCCGTTTGGCCATGCTGGTGTTGGTGGATGAGCCGGGTGTGGATCAATATTACGGCGGCCAGGTGGCCGCACCGGTCTTTTCCCGGGTCATGGGCGGTGCCTTGCGTCTGCTCGATATTCCGCCAGACGATCTGGGACCTGATCTGAAGAAGGTTGCCTTGACGGAGCGGTCTCAATGATGGCGGCGCAAAAGCAACAAACTGGTGTGTTATTGAGCGAGCTGTTGCGCGATCTGTGCGGCGTGCAGCCCGAGCAGGAGCGCCATGTCCATGGTCTGGCTTTGGACAGCCGCCATATCCGGGCCGGAGACCTGTTTCTGGCCTGTGCTGGTGACAAGGATCACGGGCTGCGTTTTGTGGATATGGCCCTCACCGCTGGTGCATCCGCGGTAGCGTGGGAGCCTGTGTCCAATCCGGAGATGATTGTCTTATTACAGCAGATCCCTCCGTCCGTACCCGTACTGGCCGTACCCGGTCTGCGCTACAAGGTGGGCTTGATCGCCGATCGTTTTTTTGGTCAACCCTCGCAACGTATGCAGGTAATCGGTATTACCGGGACCAACGGTAAGACCTCCTGTAGCCATTTTCTGGCGCAACTTCTAAATGAAGACGCGCCTTGTGGTGTGATCGGTACCCTGGGCTGTGGTCTCTACGGTGAGTTGGAGAGTAGCCCTCACACCACACCCGATGCGGTGACGGTTCATGGTGTTTTGGCCGCCATGAGTGATGCCGGTGCGAAACATGTGGCCATGGAGGTTTCTTCCCACGGCCTGGCTCAGGGGCGTGTGGCAGGTGTTCAATTCGCGATCGGGGTATTTACTAATCTGACCCAGGATCACCTCGACTATCACGGCAATATGGAAGAGTATGCCCGCGTTAAAAAGCAGCTGTTTCAGATGCCAGGGTTGCGCGCTGCAGTGATTAATCATGACGATCCAGTCGGCCGGCAATGGTTGGCGGAACTGGGCGGAGGTTTGAAAAGTATCAGTTACGGACTGACAACCGATCATGGAGCGCCATTGGTCCATGGGCATGACTTGACCCTGGATGAACATGGTATACGCATGCGGGTACAGACCCCTTGGGGTGAAGGCGATTTGCGAAGCCAGCTGGTTGGGGCCTTCAATGCCAGTAATCTATTGGCGGTTTTGTCAGCATTATTGGTATTAGGCTGGCCACTGGATAAGGCATTGCTGGCCGTCGGCAGGCTGCGTAGCGTTCCCGGGCGAATGGAACACATTGCCGGTCAAGGTGATCAACCTCAGGTGGTGGTCGACTATGCCCATACCCCTGATGCCTTGCGTCAGGCGTTGACGGCGTTACGCAATCACTGTCAGGGGCGCCTTTGGTGCGTTTTCGGGTGCGGCGGTGATCGGGATCGCGGAAAGCGCGCACAGATGGGGGCGATCGCCGAGCAATTAGCCGATGCGGTGGTCGTGACCGATGACAATCCGCGCAATGAAGAGCCGGAGGTGATTACCGACCAGATTCTGCAAGGTTTCCGTGATCGGGGCGGGGTGCCTTTGATCCATGATCGTGCTGAGGCGATTGAGTACGCCATTCGCCATGCCGGCGCCGGGGATATGATCCTGATTGCTGGAAAGGGGCATGAAGATTACCAACTGGTGCGCGGTCGGGTGCTGCCCTTCGATGATCGTGAACACGCGCGCCGCATCTTGCAGCATTTGCGAGAGTCAGGAGGCCTGCGTGGCTGAACCGATGAATCTCTCCTTGACCCAGGCTGCACATTGGCTGAATACACAAATGCTTGGTGATGAGGTCAGTTGTTCCTGGGTGGAGAGCGACACCCGCAAGTTACAGCCAGGTAGTCTGTTTGTAGCCCTGACGGGGCCTAATTTTGATGGCCACGACTTTGTGAACCAGGCGGTGGAAAAGGGTGCGGTAGCTGTTATGGTGGCGCGCCCGGTGGCGTGCGCCGTCCCCCAATTGGTTGTCGACGACACCCGTCTGGCCCTGGGGCGTCTGGCTGCGGCCTGGCGCCAGCAGTTTGATCTGCCCTTGGTGGCGGTGACCGGCAGCAATGGTAAGACCACGGTGAAAGAGATGTTGGCCGCAATTTTCTCGACAAGAGGATCAGTTTTGGCTACCCGCGGTAACCTCAACAACGACATTGGTATGCCCCTGACCCTGTTGAATCTGCGTGCCGGGCACCGCTTCGCCGTGATCGAGATGGGTGCCAATCACCCCGGCGAGATTGCCTATCTGACCCGATTGGCCGCCCCGACCGTAGCCATGATCAATAATGCCAATGCCGCCCATCTGGAGGGATTTGGTTCTCTGGAAGGGGTGGCGCGAGCCAAGGGCGAGATTTTCCAGGGTATCGTTGACGGAGGCCTGGCCGTCTATAACGGCGACGATAACTTTGCCCCCCTGTGGCGGGAACTGAACAGTCGGCGCCGCAGCTGGACCTTTGGCCTGGACAAACCTGCCGACGTACGTGGCGAATTTCATGCTCAACTGGCGGGTGGTCAATTGTTGGTTCACACGCCATTGGGAGACGTTGATATTCAACTGAATCTGCCAGGCCGCCACAATGCCATGAATGCCTTGGCTGCCTCTGCCTGTGCCCTGGGCGCAGGCGTCTCATTGGCAGATATCAAACTCGGTCTGGAAGATATGCAGGCGGTGGCCGGGCGAACCCAGCCCAAGCGAGGTATTGGCGGCGCCTTATTGTTGGACGACACCTATAACGCCAATCCCAACTCCCTGCGCGCCGGCATGGCGGTGTTGGCCGCCTATCCGGGTACACGCTTGCTGGCCCTGGGGGATATGGGCGAGTTGGGGGCCGACAGCGATCAACTCCACGCCGAAGCCGGACGTGAGGCCGCTGTCCTGGGGTTGGACGGACTTTATTGTCTGGGCAAGCGCAGTCTGTTGGCTTGTCAGGCATTTGGTGCCAAGGGGCGTCATTTCGAGGATCACGAGGCCATGGCGGCCGCACTGCGTGAAGTCATGACCGATGGGGTTACCGTATTGGTCAAGGGGTCGCGTAGTATGCGTATGGAACGGGTTGTTAACGCTTTGCTTTCGTCATAGGAGCTGATGCCACTATGTTTTTTGAATTGACCGAATACCTGGCGCAGAGCTACAGCGTATTCAATGTGTTTCAGTACCTGACCCTGCGCGCCATTTTGGGTGTGCTGACAGCGTTACTGATCTCCTTTATGGTCGGGCCGGCGTTGATTCGCAAGCTAAGTTACCACCAGATCGGTCAGACCGTACGCGACGACGGTCCGCAGAGCCACTTGAGCAAGGCGGGCACACCAACCATGGGCGGTGCACTGATCCTGGTGGCGATAGCCTTGTCCACCTTGTTGTGGTCGGACCTGAGCAATCGCTATGTCTGGGTGGTGCTGACGGTGACCTTGTTGTTCGGCGTGGTTGGCTGGGTCGATGACTATAAAAAGCTGGTGAAGAAGGATTCACGCGGTCTTATCGCCCGTTACAAGTACTTCTGGCAATCGGTGTTCGGTTTGGCTGCGGCGTTTTATCTCTACGATATCGCCCAGACACCGGCAGAGACTCAGTTGCTGATCCCTTTTATGAAAAACGTCTTTATCGATCTGGGCTGGGGTTACATTATTCTGACCTATCTCGTAATTGTCGGTACCAGCAATGCCGTCAATCTGACCGATGGTTTGGATGGTCTGGCTATATTGCCCACTGTCATGGTCGGTGGCGCACTGGGAATCTTTGCTTACGCAGTAGGCCACGTTAATTTCGCCTCCTATTTAGGGATCCCGCATATTCCCGGCGTGGGTGAGGTGGTGGTGTTCTGCGGAGCTATCGTTGGCGCCGGTCTGGGATTTCTCTGGTTCAACGCCTATCCGGCTCAGGTCTTTATGGGGGATATCGGTGCGTTGGCACTGGGAGCTGCCCTGGGTGTGCTGGCCGTGCTGGTACGTCAGGAACTGGTGTTGTTCATCATGGGCGGTGTGTTCGTTATGGAGGCCTTGTCGGTCATGATTCAGGTGGGCTCTTTTAAAATGACCGGCAAGCGCATATTCCGCATGGCGCCATTGCACCACCACTATGAGTTAAAGGGTTGGCCGGAGCCGCGCATTATCGTGCGCTTCTGGATTATCACCGTCATCCTGGTCTTGGTCGGGTTGGCCTCTTTGAAGATTCGTTAAACGATGCAGGCGACGGCACAACAGATGAACGCAAACAGGCAGATAGGCCGGATGGATACCCCATTTAAACCGACGCATATGACAGCGGTAGTCGGTTTGGGCGCCTCGGGTATTTCCACTCTGCGTTTTCTGCGTGCCCGTGGCGTTCCCTGTTTTGGTATTGATACCCGTGTTCAGCCACCGCAATTGGAACAAATACGCAGCGAGTTCGCTGATGTTGAACTGGTGCTCGGTCGTCTGGATGCAGAGGTCTTGAACAAGGCGCAGCAAATTGTATTAGCCCCCGGCTTATCTGTGCATACGCCGGCCATAGCCGAGGCAGTGGCACGTGGTGTCGCTGTGATGGGGGATATCGAACTGTTTGCCTGCTATGCTCAGGCGCCGGTGGCGGCCATAACCGGATCCAACGGCAAGAGTACGGTGACGACCCTGTTGGGTGATATGTTGCAGCGTGCCGGTCACCATGTCCTGGTGGGTGGCAATATCGGTACGCCAGCTCTGGAGTTATTGGATTTACCGGTGCCGGAGTTTTATGTACTGGAGCTGTCCAGTTTTCAGTTGGAAACGACCTGGACGCTGAATGCGCGAGTTGCCACTGTTTTGAATATCAGTGAAGACCACATGGACCGCTACAGCGATGTTAAGTCGTACGCCGATGCCAAACAACGTATTTTTCAAGGAGACGGCACGCTGGTACTTAACCGCGATGATCCGGCCGTGATGAAAATGCGTCCCCTGGGACGCCATGCGATCAACTTCGGCGGTGATGCCCCTTCTCATGGCAATTGGGGCATGGCCCACGCTTCAGGCCGACACTATGTGATGCACGGCGAGCATACAGTCATGGCGGTTGACGAAATACGTCTGCCTGGTCTGCACAATGCCGCCAATGTGTTGGCTGCCATGGCTATGGCGACGGAGTTGGGGATTGCGCAATCTGTGTTGGTGGAGAGTGCCAAGCGTTTTAGCGGACTGGCACACCGTTGTCAGTGGGTGGCCAAGGCCGATGATGTCAATTGGTATGACGATTCCAAAGGTACCAATGTGGGCGCTACGCTGGCTGCCTTGACGGGATTTCAATCCCCGGTTGTGTTGATCGCCGGTGGCGACGGCAAGGGTGCCGATTTCTCGCCCCTGCGCTCAGCGGTGGCGCAAAAGGCCAGGGCGGTAGTGTTGATCGGTCGTGACGCTCCTATCATCGCGCGCGCGCTGGCTGAGACCGTTCCATTAGTAAATGCCGATTCCATGGAGCAAGCAGTACACATTGCACGACAACAGGCCAAATCTGGTGACGTGGTATTGTTGTCTCCGGCTTGCGCCAGCTTTGATATGTTTCGTGATTACAAACACCGGGGTGAGGTCTTTGCCCAGGCGGTGCACGCGGAGTTGAAATCATGAGCAAAAATATCCATGAGAATCGCCTGATGCGGATGCTGCGCTTGCCGGCGGCACCGGACCGAATTCTACTACTGGCAGTGGTTACCTTGATGCTGCTTGGCTTGATCATGCTGAGTTCCGCTTCGATCTCAATTGGCGAAAAACGATTCGGTGGTCCGTTGTTTTTCTTCTGGCGACAACTGGCCTATGTGGTCCTGGCATTAGTTTTGGCTGGCGTGGCGATGCGTGTCCCATTGTCACGCTGGTACCAGGCCAGTCCCATGTTGCTTATCGTCGGCATCGCATTGCTTGTTTTAGTGTTGATGCCAGGTCTGGGGCGTACATACAACGGTAGTACGCGCTGGCTCTACCTGGGGGTGATCAATCTGCAAGTCTCTGAACTGGTCAAAGTATTTTTTGTGTTATACCTCTCGGGCTATTTGGTACGTCGTGGTCGCGAGGTACAACAATCGATTAGTGGCTTTTTAAAGCCGTTGTCCGTCCTGGCGTTGTTTACACTCCTGTTACTGTTGGAGCCCGATTTTGGCGCTGTGGCGGTAATGACACTCACGGTTATCGGCATGATGTTCCTGGCTGGCGTCGGATTCGGCCAGTTTTTGGTGTTGTTTCTGGGAGCGGTAGTTGCCCTGGCGGTTATGGCTTTGTCATCACCGTATCGGCTTGAGCGGTTAACTACGTTTATTAACCCCTGGAGTGATCCCTTCAATAGTGGTTTCCAACTTACCCAGGCCTTGATCGCCTTTGGTCGCGGTGAGTGGTTGGGGGTTGGGTTGGGTCAGAGCGTGCAGAAGCTGTTCTATTTACCCGAGGCACATACAGACTTTTTATATGCCGTACTGGCTGAAGAGCTGGGTATGATCGGCGCTTTGTCTGTAATGGCGTTGTTTGCGCTGGTAGTGTGGCGAGCATTTGTGATCGCCGCTCAGGCACGTGTACAAGGCGACGCTTTCGGTATGTACCTCGCCTACGGTATCGGACTATTGATAGGTGTCCAAGCGCTGATTAATGTCGGCGTCAATACCGGGGTCTTACCTACCAAGGGTCTAACCTTGCCGTTGATGAGCTATGGTGGCAGTAGCACAATCGCCACCGCTTGGGCGCTGGCGTTGCTGTTGCGAATTGATATGGAGAGTCGCAAAGGCAGCGTCCGGACTGACAAGGTTCAAACTGCGGTACGTATACCGAGGTTGAGCCACTGATGAAAGAAGAGGGTATGCAACAAAACAATAACAGGCCCATTGTGATCATGGCGGGAGGGACCGGCGGTCATGTATTTCCTGGTCTTGCGGTAGCCAATGATTTGCGTGCGCAAGGAATCAGCGTGGTCTGGTTGGGCACGCGCAGTGGCCTGGAGGCCAATGTTATTCCGGCAGCGGGGATCCCCATTGAATATATTGATATCGGTGGCTTACGCGGCAAAGGGGTGTTGGTGTTGCTTAAGGCGCCCTGGCGTCTGGCGCGCGCCCTGTGGCAGGCTCGCGCTATTTTGCGTCGCGTGCGTCCACGCGCGGTGATTGGTATGGGTGGATTTGTCACGGGACCGGGTGGCGTCATGGCCTGGCTGCAACGCATACCACTGGTAATCCATGAGCAAAATGCAGTCGCAGGTCTAACCAATAAATTGCTGGCTCGTTTTGCTAGCCGCGTTTTGGAGGCCTTTCCCGATACCTTTACCGCAGGTAAAAAAGTTATAGCGACCGGTAACCCTGTTCGCGGTGAGATACTGCAGCTCGAGTCGGTGGAGAAACGTTATCAGGAACACACCGGTAATTTGCGTTTGTTCGTGTTTGGGGGAAGTCTCGGCGCACAGGTATTAAATCATATCGTACCGGCAGCATTGGCGCGTCTGGATGCACGCCATCGCCCACAGGTATGGCATCAGACGGGTAAAAACAATTTAGAGCAGACAAAGCGTCTTTACAAAGAGGCCGGAGTGCAGGCTCGTATAGAACCGTTTATCGAAGACATGGCGTCGGCGTACGCCTGGGCCGATTTGGTAGCATGTCGCGCCGGGGCGTTGACTGTAAGTGAACTCGCGGCTGCCGGTGTGGCATCGTTACTTATTCCCTATCCACATGCGGTAGATGACCATCAGACCGCGAATGCCCACTATCTGGCTGATACTGGCGCCGCCTTTTTAGTTTCAGAACCCCATTTTACCACTGACTACCTGGTGGAGTTGCTGAACGATATTCAAGACAGTGAAGGGCGCGGTGGTTTGATGAAAATGGCACAAACGGCGCGTTCGCTAGCCAAGACCGACGCGACGCAACAGGTGGTAGAGCTATGTCTGGAGGTGTCCGTTGGATAGTCGTGGTGGAAAATCCGTGAGCATCCCCGGTATGGGACGTATCAAACGTATACATATGATCGGTATCGGCGGAGCAGGCATGGGCGGGATCGCGGAAGTATTGTTGAATCTTGGCTATCAGGTTTCCGGTTCGGATTTAAATGAAAATAACGTTACCCAACGCCTGGCCAATCTGGGGGCACGCGTTGTTATCGGACATAAGGCCGAAAACGTTCAAGGTCTTGACGTCATAGTGATATCCTCCGCGGTCAAGGAGGATAACCCTGAAGTGCAGGCAGCACGTGAACTACGCATACCGGTAATTCCTCGCGCCGAGATGTTGGCTGAGTTGATGCGCTTTCGCCATGGTATCGCCATTGCCGGTACTCACGGTAAAACGACAACTACTAGTCTGGTTGCCAGTATTCTGGCGGAGGGTGGTCTGGACCCCACTTTTGTTATAGGCGGGCGCTTGAATAGTGCTGGTACCAACGCGCGTCTGGGGAGCGGGCGCTACCTGGTGGCAGAGGCCGATGAAAGTGATGCTTCCTTTCTACATCTACAGCCCGTTATGGCAATCGTCACCAATATCGACGCCGATCATATGTCAACTTACGGCGGGGACTTTAATCGCCTTCAGGATACCTTTCTTGAATTCTTGCACCACTTACCCTTTTACGGTCTGGCGGTTATGTGTATTGATGATTCGGTGATAGCTCATATGCTGCCACAGGTAGCTAAACCGGTTTTGACATACGGGTTTTCCGAACAAGCTGACTTGCGTGCCATTGATCTACATCAGAATCAGACACGAACCTCCTTCACCATTGTTGGTAAGACCGGCGAGCCGCTCAAGGTTACCCTGAATCTGCCCGGTAGACATAATGTACTCAACGCTTTGGCTGCTGTTGCGATTGCTCGCGAACTGGATGTGGCGGATGAGGCGATTGTGCGCGCCTTGGACTCTTTTCAAGGTATCGGCCGTCGATTTCAGTTGTATGGTGACGTCCCGGTAAACAATGGCAAGGCCATGCTGGTCGATGACTATGGGCACCATCCCAATGAAGTGGCGGCGACAATAGCCGCAATCCGTCAGGGATGGCCGGAGCGTCGCCTGGTTGTTGCATTTCAACCTCATCGCTATAGCCGGACCCGTGACCTATTCGATGATTTTGTCGCTGTTTTGTCCGATGCTGATGTGCTGCTGTTGCTTGAGGTTTATCCGGCCGGAGAACAACCGATTCCCGGTGCCGATGGTCGTAGCTTGTGTCGTTCAATCCGTGCACGGGGGCGCATCGATCCAGTATTTGTTCCCGGAGTTGATGAGCTGGCTTCAATATTAAGCGGCATAGCACAGGATCAAGATATTGTATTGACGTTGGGGGCCGGCAGTATAGGTGCAGCGGCAGCCAGATTGCCGCAACAACTCACTGAGGTCAGGTCATGATGGCTGCAAAGAATAACAACTCCATACTTCGGGGTGAAATGTTATTGAATGAGCCCATGCGCCGTCATACTTCTTGGCGTATTGGTGGGCCGGCCGATCGTTTCTATAAGCCGGCAGACATTGAAGATCTTGCTGAGTTTCTGTCACAAATTTCAGCAAGCGAGCCGTTGACCTGGCTGGGCTTGGGAAGCAACCTCCTGGTTCGTGACGGCGGGATACGCGGAACAGTAGTAGCTACCAGTGGATTGCTGAATTCTATTGAACAGATTGGTGATACATTGATTCGTGTCGAGGCCGGAGTAAGCTGTGCCAAAGTGGCTCGGTTTACTACGCGCCTGTCGTTGGTCGGTGCTGAGTTTCTAGCCGGTATTCCCGGTACTTTGGGTGGAGCGCTGGCAATGAATGCAGGCGCGTTTGGCGGAGAGACTTGGGAGTTGGTTGAATCGGTGGAAACCATGGACCATGCCGGACTAAGGCAAAAACGTTTACCGAAAGATTATCAGGTTGGCTATCGAAGTGTTAAGGGGCCTGCTGGTGAGTGGTTTATAGCTGCTAATTTGCGTTTGAAAACGGGGAACGGTGAATTGGCCGCTGAGCGTATCAAAGCCTTGTTGGAACGTCGCAACCTGACTCAACCTACCAACAAGCCTAATGCGGGTTCGGTTTTTCGCAATCCACCGGGTGACCATGCCGCTAGGTTAATCGAAAGTGCAGGGCTTAAGGGGTATTGCTTGGGTAGGGCCTGTGTTTCAGACAAACACGCCAATTTTATTATAAACACCGGTGATGCAACAGCGAGTGAGGTGGAAGCTCTGATTTCCTATGTTGCCGCGCAAGTTAAGGAGCGTTTTGGTGTGTGTCTGCAACGAGAGGTTCATATCGTGGGGGATCCTGTATGACGAAAACGGCCTATGGCAAAGTGGCGGTTTTATTGGGTGGGACCTCCAATGAGCGGGAGGTTTCCCTAAAGAGTGGCAAAGCAGTTTTGACTGCATTGAAGAATAAAGGGATTGATGCGCACGCTGTTGATGTTGGGAAAGATATTATTGATGTATTACGAAATGGCAAATTTGACCGGGCGTTTATTATTCTTCATGGCCGCGGCGGTGAGGATGGCGTAATCCAGGCATTGTTGGAGATGTTGGAAATTCCATATACAGGAAGCGGCGTGCTGGGTTCTGCATTGAGTATGGATAAGGTACGTAGCAAAGAGGTCTGGAAAGGTTTTGGATTGCCAACATTACCCTTCGAGATGCTCCATGCGATGAGTGATTTTGCCGCCGTAGCTGGTCGGATAGGTTTTCCAATGGCAGTAAAGGCCTCGCACGAAGGGTCAAGTATCGGTACGTATAAAGTTAATGATGTAGCCCAGCTGCAGAAGGCCTACACCGATGCCAGTCAATTCGATAGTGATGTATTTGTTGAACCGTGGGTTGTTGGGAAAGAATATACAGTGGCGATTTTAGGTGATAACGCCTTGCCCGTTATACGTATGGAAACGCCGCGAACATTTTACGATTTCGAGGCGAAATACCAATCTAACGACACCAAATATCACTGCCCAAGCGGTTTGTCTGATGAGGATGAGTTTCTCATGAAGGATATCGCGACTAAGGCTTTTCGTGCAGTTGGTGCGTACGGTTGGGGGCGGGTGGATATTATGTGTGACAGCCAGGGGCGTCCGTGGCTGTTGGAAAACAATACAGCTCCCGGTATGACTGACCATAGTCTGGTGCCAATGGCAGCCAAAGTTGCCGGTATGGAGTTTGATGACTTAGTGGTGCGTATTCTGGATACTAGCGTAAAAGGGTGAAGTGTGAATCGATTTGCGCCTTATCAAGTAAGTGATGCCAGAGTGGGCAAAAAACAATTGTTGCGCATGTCTGCAATAGTCTCTGTTTGTCTGCTTTTTGCGGCATTTTGGTTGTTCGATATCGGTGATCTGCTCCCTGTTAAGAATGTTCTGCCTATTCATCAGGTGCGCATAGAGGGGGAGTTTAGTCAGGTTTCGAAAGAGGAGCTGCAGTCGTATCTTGTAGACAGGGTGGCCGGGGGATTTTTCGCTGTTAATGTCAAGCAGGTACAGATTGATCTTGAATCTCTTCCCTGGATATACAAAGCGAGTGTGCGGCGTGTATGGCCTGATACGTTAACGGTGTCGGTGACTGAACAACATGCGGTTGCAGTATGGAATGGGCGCGGTTTGGTTAATCCGCTAGGTGAACAATTTATCTTGGTCGATAGTATTCCTTCGGACTTGCCTCTGTTGGTTGGGCCGGAGGGCACAATGGCTACAGTTGTTGGTTATTATACAGCCATAAGCAGGATGTGGGAGGCTGAAGGTATCGAAGTCAAGAAACTTACATTGGATGATCGACGTGCCTGGGAAGTGCAGACCCAAGACGGATTACAGGTGTATTTGGGACGGCGCGACAGTATGGCGAAGGCTGAGCGATTCGCCAATGTTTACCGTAACGTTTTGGCGGATCGTATAGGTTCTTTGATAAAAGTGGATATGCGTTATACCAATGGATTTGCGGTGCTTCCACGCGCTGCCAGTCGAGGGGTGTAGGGGCGAATAGAATGTCGAAAAAACAGGAAAAGAATCTAATTGTGGGTTTGGATATCGGAACATCCAAGGTGGTTGCCATCGTTGGCGAGGTGAACGG
>DKAX01000167.1:0-29479 GCA_002450975.1 Proteobacteria bacterium UBA6915 | reverse complement strand
ATCGATACTCAGGAAGGAATTCGAGAACCGGTCGGAATGTCCGGCGTCAGATTGGAAGCTAAGGTACATATTGTGACTGGGGCGGTCAGTGCTGCGCAAAATATAGTCAAATGTATCCGCCGCTGCGGCCTCGAAGTTGACGATATAATTTTGGAACAGCTTGCGTCAAGTACAGCTGTTTTGACTGATGATGAAAAAGAGCTGGGTGTTTGCCTGGTGGATATCGGGGGTGGTACGACCGATATTGCGGTTTTTACTGAGGGGTCGATCAAGCATACTGCGGTTATTCCCATCGCGGGTGATCAGGTAACAAATGATATCGCTGTTGCATTGCGTACCCCAACGCAGTACGCCGAAGAGATAAAGATTAAATATGCCTGTGCTTTGACGCAGTTGGCCAATCCTGAGGAAACGATTGAAGTGCCAAGTGTTGGCGAGCGTCCCGCTCGTCGTCTGGCTAGACAAACGCTGGCCGAAGTCGTTGAACCTCGCTATGAAGAGTTGTTGACCCTGGTTCAAGCGGAATTACGTCGCAGTGGATTTGAGGATCTTATTGCCGCCGGTATTGTGTTAACCGGTGGTAGCGCCAAAATGGAGGGGGTTATCGAATTGGCAGAAGAAATTTTTCATATGCCTGTCAGACTTGGCATGCCGCACAATTTGTCAGGGCTGTTGGACGTGGTTAGAAATCCGATTCATTCCACGGGTGTAGGCCTGTTGATGTATGGCCATCAACATGGTGAATTTGGCGTACGCAATTTGGGTGCAGAAAAAGGCATGCGTGGTGTGTGGGCGCGAATGCGTGATTGGTTTCAGGGCGCGTATTAATAGCGTGGCGGACAGAATTTTGAATTTGGTTGGAGGAGGCTTAAATTATGTTTGAACTGATGGATGCCGTCGGACAAAACGCTGTAATAAAAGTGATAGGTGTCGGAGGTGGCGGTGGTAACGCCGTACAGCACATGGTCAAGCAGAGTATAGAGGGAGTAGAGTTTATCTGTGCCAATACGGATGCGCAGGTATTACGAAATTGCGGTGTGCGTTCGGTCCTGCAGCTAGGTGAAAGTATTACCAAGGGACTGGGAGCGGGTGCGAATCCTGAGATTGGTAGAAAGTCAGCGTTGGAGGATCGCGATCGTATTCAGCAACTCCTTGAAGGTGCGGATATGGTGTTTATAACTGCTGGTATGGGAGGGGGCACCGGGACGGGTGCCGCACCAGTTGTGGCGCAAATTGCCAAAGACATGGGGATTTTAACCGTAGCAGTAGTGACCAAGCCCTTTCCGTTCGAGGGAAAAAAACGTATGGATATCGCAGAAGCGGGCATTAAAGAATTGTCTGAGTATGTAGATTCTCTCATCACTATTCCTAACGAAAAGCTTTTATCGGTATTGGGTAAAGGGATCAGTTTGCTGGATGCTTTTAAGGCCGCCAATGATGTATTGCTGGGTTCTGTTCAGGGGATTGCGGAATTGATCACCCGTCCTGGATTGATAAATGTCGATTTTGCTGACGTGCGGACAGTTATGTCTGAAATGGGAATGGCTATGATGGGTTCCGGTCGTGCTAGTGGTGAAAACAGGGCGCGTGAAGCCGCAGAAAAGGCAGTTGGGAGTCCCTTGCTTGAGGACATAAATTTATCAGGGGCCCGCGGTATATTGGTCAATATTACTGCTGGCATGGATATGTCTATTGGCGAGTTTGAAGAGGTGGGCAATGCCATTAAAGAATTTGCCTCTGAATCCGCTACTGTTGTCGTCGGAACGGTAATAGATC
This sequence comes from Proteobacteria bacterium UBA6915, assembly GCA_002450975.1. Lineage (GTDB taxonomy): Bacteria > Pseudomonadota > Gammaproteobacteria > UBA6915 > UBA6915 > UBA6915. The sequence goes on along the minus strand of DKAX01000167.1, from coordinate 27,703 downwards.
CGGAAATCGTTGATGAATTACGTGTTACTGTAGTCGCTACGGGGTTGGGGATTCAGGCGACGGCCAGCGGGGGCCAGGTAAAGCTGGTGCAGAAGAATGCCCGCGGGGAAGTGGACTACGATAAACTTAGTCGTCCTACAGTAATCCGGAATCGGGCCTCCGGTGATCGTGATCGCTACCTGAGTAACGAAGCTTCGGATATGGACTATTTAGAAATTCCAGCTTTTTTGCGCAAGCAGGCGGATTAATACAATTTGTTGGTCTAGATTTATAGTATGTATCAGGAATGTATAGTGGGAGACAAATTGTGAGTAAGAGGGTTGGGTAACCCGGATATTATTTGCGTATTTGTGATTTTTTTCACTTAAATCGTTGTATCAACTGTTCATTCTCGGCGGCAATGTGCTAGCATATCGGCCGCCTGTGGTCTATTCGCGAAAAAATTAATATTTAGGATTGGTAATGATAAAACAAAGAACCCTGAAAAACGTAATCCGAGCTACAGGTGTAGGTCTGCATACAGGGCAAAAGGTTTATCTGACTCTACGTCCGGCGGCTCCCGATACAGGCATCATTTTTCGACGAGTAGATTTCGATGTGCCGGTTGAAATTGAAGCTAAACCGGAAAATGTAGGTGATACGTTGTTGTCAACCGCCCTGACCAAGGATGATGTCAAAATTTCAACCGTGGAACACCTCCTTTCAGCAATGGCTGGCCTGGGAATTGATAACGCGTATATCGATTTGAATGCCCCCGAAGTTCCCATTATGGACGGTAGTGCGGGTCCCTTTGTCTTCCTGATTCAGTCAGCGGGGATCGAAGAGCAAAATGCCGCAAAAAAATTTATCCGCATAAAAAAACCGGTTGTTGTCGAGGACGGTGAAAAATGGGTTCGTTTTGACCCTTTCGATGGTTTTAAGGTTACTTTTCGTATTGAATTTGATCACCCCGCGTTCAAGAACCGCCGGCAAGATACTACTATGGATTTTTCCACGACCTCTTTTGTCAAGGAGGTAAGTCGAGCACGTACCTTTGGTTTTATGCGCGATTATGAGTATTTGCGGCAAAATAATCTTGCCTTGGGGGGAAGTATGGATAACGCGGTAGTTGTGGATGACTATCGTGTCTTGAATGAAGACGGTTTAAGGTATGACGATGAATTTGTAAAGCATAAAGTGTTAGATGCGATCGGAGACCTTTATTTGCTGGGGTATAGCCTGATAGGACAATTTAGCGGATATAAATCTGGTCACGCCTTAAACAATAAATTACTAAGAACACTGCTGGCGACGGAGGATGCGTGGGAGCTGGTAGTTTTTGAGGATGCAAAAACCGCCCCCATTTCATTCGCGCAACCTATGCTTGTGACCTAGTTGCTATTTTATGGGTTTAGAAGATCACGGCATTGTACGCTATAGTTATCGTAAAATATTGTTTTAGTTTGCTGGGTTGAATGTAACCCTTTGAAGTTCAGGGGGTTTTTCTTTTTGTCAGTTGAAGAAAGACTTTGCGTAGTTCAACTGATGACAGGCTGTTGGCGAATTCGGCTATATGCCTGGCGGATTTCTCTGAAAGAGTAGGTTTGGATTGTGCAACATTCGCCAACGTTACCTGGGTGAAATTCGTAATTTTGACTTTAATCGTTTGTAGCTCTTTAAAGTCGGCAGTTTTGCATATTTCCTCTTTGATTTGAGGTAGCAGGTGCCGTAGTCTGGTATACCAGACTGGCGAGTCGGTTATTAGTGTAAGTGTTTGATTTATATAGTTTGCTGCCTCGATGTGAGGACGAAAAATTTCTGGGACTAGTGGTTTGATCTTTTTGTTGAGCTGATTTAGTGCGTTTGATCGCAAAAAAATTATGCTTAATTCAGGGGAAGTGCTGTCGCTAATATAAGAGTAAGCAGTTTTTTGTATGCGCATGGTTTTGGTACCGTCAAGCTATTTGGGTTTTGTATGTTCATTTTCGCATTCGATGCTAACGTCTGGCTAGTTAGAAATCGTTGGATGCCATAATATTCAGAGGGTTTTGCCGGGTTATGAATATTATTCTAATTAGAAAAAGAAGAAGGGGACACGCGGGCAACGTGACCTTGGGGCATAAACAAGTATGGCTTGTTGGTGTGTTTGCTCTGCTTTTAATGCCAATGGCTTTTATTTATGCAGGATATTATTTGGGTAAAGATCGGGCTCTGTCTGATCCGTCGGCCCTTCATTCTCAATGGCGAAACGTTATTGAGGAACAGCAAGAAAAACTTAAAGAATCCAGCAGGGTAGCCCAGGAAAATATGAATGCTTTGGCCCAAAGATTGGGCTTGATGCAGGCGCATGTCATTCGTCTCGATGCCTTGGGGCAAAGACTTACGCGAATGGCTAAGCTCGACAAGGGGGAGTTTAATTTTGAGTCTTTACCTGCACAAGGTGGACCGGTGGATAATTCCGCCCTTGAGCAAATTTCAGTTCCGGATTTTTTATCGTCATTGGAAGAGCTTTCAGTTCAGCTTGAAGATAGAAGCAAACAGTTAGCAGTATTGGAAACGATGATAATGAGCCGGAATTTACAGGCAGAAGTCTTACCAACCGGGCGTCCGGTAGAGCGGGGTTGGATGTCGTCATTTTTTGGTATGCGCACTGATCCTTTTACTGGTCGTCGCGAACACCATAAAGGTGTAGATTTTGCGGGTAAAGCGGGTAGTGACGTGATCGCCGTAGCGGCAGGAGTTGTTACATGGGCGGGCAAACGTTATGGGTATGGTGAATTGGTAGAGGTGAACCACGGGAACGGGTATTCCACCCGTTATGGCCATAACGACAAGGTTTTAGTGAAGGTAGGGCAGGCTGTAAAGAAAAGTCAGAGGCTTGCTCTAATGGGGTCGACAGGGCGTTCGACTGGGCCCCATGTCCATTTTGAAGTTCTTCTCAATGGTAAAACGGTCAATCCTGAGCGCTACGTGCTTCGTGGACACTAGGGATAAAGTCAAACTAATAAAAAACCCGGGTTGAACCCGGGTTTTTTATTACCCGAAATAGACCGGATTTAAAAAAGTGTGTTGGTAAAAAATTGCCAAATTGCCCGGTATTTGCGGTATTATTTGCGACAATTGTGCCTTTTTTAAAGGCTTTAAATTCACAGTTCTAAGAAAGTTGGATTCCATGGTAGGCAAGATACTTAGCAAAATATTTGGTAGCCGTAATCAGCGACTCATCAAGGCCTTGCAAAAAAAGGTCATGGTGATCAATGGTTTTGAGGCAACAATAGCTGGTTTGACTGATGAGCAATTGCAGGCAAAGACCTTAGAATTTCGTAGCCGCGTAACCAATGGCGAATCTCTTGACCAGATACTGCCGGAAGCTTTCGCCGTTGTTCGTGAAGCGGGAAAACGCGTCCTGGGTATGAGGCATTTTGATGTTCAGCTAATTGGTGCAATGGTTTTGCATTCCGGGAAGATAGCGGAAATGGGAACCGGAGAAGGTAAGACACTTGTCGCGACATTGGCCGTCTATCTGAATGCAATTCCTGGAAATGGTGTTCACGTGGTTACTGTCAATGACTACTTGGCCCAGCGCGATTCAAATTGGATGGGAAAAATCTATCGATTTTTAGGGCTGACTGTTGGTGTTGTTTTGTCAGGGCAAACCAATGAAGTTAAACGTGCTGCCTATAGTTGTGATATCACATATGGTACTAACAATGAATTTGGTTTTGACTACTTGCGCGACAATATGGCATTTAGCCTCGAAGACAAAGTTCAGCGGAAATTGAATTTTGCCATAGTCGACGAGGTGGATTCGATATTGATCGATGAGGCTCGCACACCGTTAATAATATCTGGTCCGGCAGATGAAAGCTCAGACAATTATGTCAAAATTAATAAGATTGTGCCTAAGCTTACAAAGCAGGAACAGGAAGATGGACCTGGTGATTATTCGGTAGACGAAAAATCAAAGCAAGTGTTTTTAACCGAAGAAGGTCATCAACATGTCGAAGATCTTTTGATCGAAGCTGGAATCCTAGATGTAAATGCCAGTTTGTACGATGTAGGTAATATCAGTTTGATGCATCACTTGGATGCGGCACTACGAGCTCATGCCTTATTTCAACGCAATGTTGATTACCTGGTTAAAGACAACCAGGTAATTATCGTCGACGAATTTACAGGACGAACTATGCCTGGTCGGCGTTGGTCGGATGGGTTGCATCAGGCCGTGGAGGCCAAAGAAGGTGTGCAGATACAGAGCGAAAATCAAACTTTGGCATCTATCACCTTTCAAAATTATTTCCGTTTATACAAAAAATTAGCTGGGATGACAGGAACAGCCGATACGGAAGCCTTTGAGTTCCAGCAGATATATGGGCTAGAGGTAGTGGTGGTTCCTACCCATAGAGTCGTGCAGCGTAAAGATAATAGTGATTTGGTGTATTTGTCAGCTAAAGAGAAGTTTGCAGCAATTATTGCCGACATTAAGGAGTGTCAATCACGCGGGCAACCCGTTTTGGTGGGGACGGCTTCAATAGAAGTTTCGGAATATCTTTCATCGCTATTATCAAAAGATAAGATTAAGCATGAAGTGCTTAATGCTAAATTTCATGAACGTGAGGCGGAGATAGTAGCCCAGGCTGGCAGGCCCTATGCTGTTACGATTGCAACCAATATGGCTGGCCGCGGTACAGATATTGTTCTGGGTGGTAGTTTGGAAGCCGACCTTGCCCATGTAGATCCTACGGATGCTAGCACCAATGAAGCTGTAAAAAAGCAGTGGCAGGAGAGGCATGATCAAGTGCTAGCCGCCGGGGGTTTACATGTGATTGGTACCGAAAGACATGAATCCAGGCGTATAGATAATCAGTTGCGTGGTCGTTCCGGACGGCAAGGTGATCCTGGATCAAGTAGATTCTATTTATCCTTGCAAGACAACCTAATGAGAATTTTCGCCTCAGACCGGGTGGCTGCATTGATGCAGAGACTCGGTATGCAAGAGGGAGAGGCAATTGAACACCCGTGGGTAACCAAAGCCATAGAAAATGCTCAGCGTAAAGTTGAAGGTCGAAATTTTGATATTCGTAAGCAGTTATTGGAGTATGACGATGTCGCCAACGATCAACGCAAGGTTATATACGAGCAGCGAAATGAGTTAATGGCAACGGAAGATGTGTCGGATACCATAAAAGCTATCCGGGAAGATGTCATAAATAGTGCAATAAGTGGCTTTATACCGCCCGAAAGCATTGAGGAGCAATGGGATGTTCCAGGTCTAGAGGCGGCTTTGGAATCAGATTTTGGTATGAAAATGGATGTGCGTGGATGGCTCGCTAGGGAAACGGATCTCCATGAGGAGATTTTGCGAAAACGTATAATTGAAAAGCTCGTTGAGTATTACGAAAAAAAATCAGAGCAAGCTGGAGCCGCTGTAATGCGCCACTTTGAAAAGGCGGTGTTATTACAGACCCTGGATGGTAGTTGGAAGGATCACCTGGCCGCAATGGATTATTTACGCCAAGGGATACATCTGCGCGGTTACGCGCAAAAAAATCCAAAGCAAGAATATAAGAGAGAGGCATTTGAGTTATTTTCTGAAATGCTAGGTCGTATTAAAAAAGATGTTATTTCGGTAGTTAGTAAGGTTCAGATACGAGCAGAGCAAGATGTCGAAGAGATAGAGCGTAAACGAAGAGAAATAGCTCCAGTAGAATATCAGCACGCGCAAGTACCTGAATCGGTAGGGTATGGCGATTCGGTGTCGGCAAGGGATAGTTCTGAACAAAAAGGTGATACTTTTATTAGAGAAACCCGCAAGGTAGGTAGGAATGAACCTTGTCCGTGTGGGTCAGGTAAAAAGTATAAACATTGTCACGGCAATTTACAGCCGCAGTCATAGATCAATCGAGGTATAGAAAGTGGCGGTAGGGTTGAATGGGCTTTCAATGTTGGCGCCTGTTAGTGGTATACGTACTTCTGTGGCCAAAGCAGGCATCAAAAAGCCTAACAGGCGAGATGTCGTGTTATTCGAGATTGCTGATGGGGCTAGCGTTTCAGGTGTTTTTACGCGAAATGCTTTTTGTGCCGCTCCTGTCCGTGTCGCAAAATCAAATCTAGGTTTATTTGCCCCAAGGTATTTCCTGATTAATACAGGCAATGCAAATGCGGGGACTGGGGCGAATGGTGAGTTAGCCGCTAAGTTTTGTTGTGAACAGTTGGCAAAAATAGCAAATTGTAAAACCGAAAAGGTGTTGCCATTTTCTACAGGAGTGATTGGTGAGCCTTTGCCTGTTGAAAAAATTTCCGCTGTTTTACCAGATTTGTTAGCGAATTTATCTGTCGACAGTTGGGTAGATGCGGCTCATGGAATCATGACTACAGATACTGTCCCAAAAGGAATTTCAAAAAGTGTTGAGTTAAATGGTCATACGGTCACAGTGACTGGTATTGCCAAAGGCTCCGGGATGATCAGGCCTGACATGGCTACAATGCTCGCATTTATCGCTACTGACGCGGCTGTTGAACAAGCAGTATTGGATAAAATGCTGCAAAAAATAGCTGATAAATCCTTTAATCGAGTTACTGTCGACGGAGACACGTCTACAAATGATGCCTGCATGCTTGTTGCTACTGGCATGGCCGAAAACAAAAGAATTGGTGATTTTGATTCACCGGAAGCAACTACGCTAGCTGATACTATTATTGAGGTGGCAGTTTTCCTGGCGCAGGCGTTGATTCGTGACGGTGAAGGTGCAACAAAATTTGTTACCGTCGATGTAGATGAAGGGGCCAATGTTAAGGAATGTCTGGATGTGGCTTATACAATTGCTCAGTCGCCTCTGGTTAAAACAGCCATATTTGCTGGTGATCCTAATTGGGGGCGAATACTGGCTGCCATTGGTAGGTCGGGTTTGGATGATTTAGTTGTAGATAAAATATCAATCTGGCTTGATGATGTCTGTATTGTTGAAGATGGTGGAAGGGCAGAGAGCTACACGGAAAGTGAAGGGCAACGTGTGTTATCAAGTGATGAGTTTACAATTTATGTAAAACTTTCACGCGGAATTTGTCGAGAACAGATTTGGACCTGTGATTTTTCCTATGATTATGTAAAAATCAATGCGGAATATCGTACATAAGGTTATTGAAAATAATGCCGACGTTGTCTGTAGCAGTCGGAGTAATTAGAAGCTCTACTGGTGAGTATTGCGTCTCACGACGTTCTCTTGACGCGCATTTGGGGGGGCTGTGGGAGTTTCCAGGGGGTAAACTAGAGGTTAATGAAACACCTTATAGTGCTTTAAAAAGGGAACTCAAAGAAGAGCTTGGTATTGATGTAACAATCGCTAGTAAGTTGATAGACATCAAACATCATTATCATGAAAAAATAGTACTATTACATGTTTTTTTAGTCGAAGAATATAAAGGTGCTGTTTTAGGAAAAGAGGGTCAGGAGATTAGATGGGTTAGTACTTCTGATTTGTATAAACTTGAATTTCCTGAAGCAAATAAGGCCATAAAAACAGCGTGTCGTTTGACAGAGTATTGTTTGGTTACACCTTCGCCTGTTGGAGCATTAGAGAACTATTTAGCAGCCCTCTCCAAGGTGATGGCTAATGGTATTAGGTTGATACAGTTTAGGGCACCAAATTTCTCCAAAGAAAACTATCGTCTCTGGGCGAAGGCGATCATAAAATTATGTCACGATAACAGTACGAAAATATTGCTAAATGCACCTGTTGAGTGGGCCTGTGATTTAGGAGCAGATGGATTGCACCTCAATGTCACTGAACTAGCAAGATATAAGAAAAGGCCTGTAGATAAGCATATATTATTGTCTGCAGCATGTCACAATGAATATGAACTCGAATTAGCAAAGAGTATTTCGGTAGATTTTTTATTTGTATCACCTATATTGCCAACCCTGTCCCACCCAAATTCCCGGCCAATCGGTTGGGAGCGCCTAAGAGAGTTATCAGAAAAGGCTGCTATTCCTACATTTGCGCTTGGTGGCTTGGATAAGACACACCTTGAACATGCAAAATCTTGCGGAGCCTTCGGAGTGGCTGGCATACGAGGCATTTGGCCGGAGAGTATATAAAGAAATTCACAATGAAAATACTAAGTTTATTGCATGAATGGTTTGATGGAAACAATGACTGAATTTCTTCAGATTATAGTGAGTATTGTCAATTATTAGTGTTTTCCATGGATTCAGATAATGGTTCTTCATCAGTCGGGACTCTGTAGCTTTCTTTTGCCCACTCACCCAAATCTATCAATTTGCATCGTTCACAGCAAAATGGTCGCCATTTATTGCTCTGATCATATTCTGTACTTTCACCGCAAGTAGGGCATTTAATAATAGTATTCATATTGCGCAACAGTTTAAATCAAAATCAATAGTAATTGAAGAAGGATTCGGCGCTTCTGTATTACTGGATAGAAATCTTGCGCTAAATCGGTGTTTTCCTCCGCTAAGTTCAACGTAGTAGGGGGTGTCAGGTGGTAAACTAATCCGAATCAATTGATAGGGTGTTTGGCTATCGAGGTTGTGCTGAAAGTAGCCATTGTTGGCCTGTTTGTGTTCAGGGTAAGTGTGTTCTCGTATAATATTTAGTAACAATTTTACAGAATTTTCGAATGGGGTGAAGGGCTTTATCCAGATTGCCAAATCGCTTAAGCGACGTTTTGGAGGTTGATTTAGCCAGAAATGATAATAAGGTAAGTCGAAATCGCAAATACCAATTGCTCCGGAACTACGCCGCAATATTTCTGAAGTCAAAGGGTGTTTTAGTAGCGATTTACCCGGCTGTCCTTGGATTGCATGTAATTGCTCGAGTTGCGCATGCAGTTGAGTCAGGCTGGAATCCAACAGGGTAAAATTAGTTTCGCTATTGTTAGAAAGCCTTGATAAATAGCCAGTTTTTTTTTCAATTTCTTTTATAAGTTCAGCTTTTAGTGTGGTTTTGCTGGTTATTCGAATTATTTCCATAAATGTGGTTATGGCAGTGCGACTATCCCAGGCCGAATGACCATGCATAGAATAACGTAAGTGTTTGAAAAGACACTCAAGTTTTAAAAGTCCACGGACTTTTTCATTCAATGGCAGCTCAAATACTAAGGATTTATCCATGCCTTTTTTGTACCCGTTTTTATTAGTCCCGTATCGGCAGACTATTGAAAATACTTAGGATTTAGTGATGGTGGACTTGTTTGGCGAGTAAAAGATAAAGGTTGTGGAGTTTATTCACTTGGGGGATAAGGTCATCAATACTTCCATTATTGGAAATTATGTCATCGGCTTTCTTAAGACGTTCTTTTCTCGATAACTGTCGCTTCATTATTTCTTGAACAATGTGACTCTGTAATCCGTCTCTGTTATTCGTGCGTTCTATTTGTTGAGTTTCGGCACAGTCTACTACTAAGACGCGATCTACGTGATTTTCGCCACCTGTCTCGAACAATAAAGGTATAGCTATGATGCAATAGGGGGTTAGTTGATTTGAAATTCTGTCTTCGATTTCTTTGTACACTAAGGGATGCAGTATATTCTCTAAAAGTTCTCTTTTTTCCGCTTGTTGAAAGACTAGCTCTTTTAATTTTTGGCGGTTCAAAGTTCCATCAGGGTGCAAAATATTATTGGAGAATGCCTCTATTATGGCAACAAGTGCCGGTTGGCCAGGTAGCGTCAACTCCCGTGTGATCTGATCGGCGTCAATGACTGGAACGCCTTTTTGGGAAAAAAGGTTTGCAATCGTAGTCTTTCCCGAACCAATTCCGCCAGTAAGCCCGACTCTTAACATGTTTTGAATGTATTGTGGGTTTAATTCAAAAGACTTAAATGTATTTTGTTGAGCTCTTCGCCCCACACTAAATAAACCCAACCTGCGATAGCGAGATAAGGGCCAAAAGGTATTGGTATGTTTTTGTCGTGTTTTCTAAACAGGACCAAAAAAATACCAACTACAGCGCCAAGCAGCGAAGACAACAATATTATTCCGGGAAGGTAAGTCCAGCCACACCACGCTCCTAACATTGCGAGTAGTTTGAAATCGCCATATCCCATGCCTTCTTTTCCCGTGAAAATCTTAAAGGCCCAATAGATACTCCATAAACTTAAATATCCCGCCATTGCCCCTATTACTGCATTTTGCAGCGTGATTGAACTATAGCCGACAACCGACCAAAGTAGTGCAAACCAAAGAAGGGGGAGTGTGATGCTGTCTGGCAACAATTGGTGTTCCAAATCAATGGCAGTGAGTGTAACTAAAGCCCAGGTTACGACTAAAATACCAATTGTAGCTACGTCATAACCGAAACGATAAACTACGAATGTGGTTAATGCAGCAGATAGTGCCTCTATAATTGGGTACCTAACGGATATAGGGCTTTTGCACGTATGGCAGCGCCCGCGTAATAATATGTAGCTAACAATCGGAATATTGGCCCACCAGGGGATGGTGCCATTGCAATGTACACAGCGAGAGCGGGGTAGCACTAGATTGAATATTTCCGGGGCTATTGATGGTACAGTTTCAGGGTGTAAGAGTTCGTTGCACTGATGTCGCCAATGTCTGTCCATCATACTTGGCAATCTGACGACTACTACGTTCAAAAAACTGCCAACTATAAGGCCGAGCAGGCCTGCGCCAAGTAAATATGCTGTCATGTTAATCTAAACCTTAATTTCGTTCGTTACATGACATTGCCAAGATTGAACATGGGTAAGTACAAAGACACGATTATTACACCCATTATTATACCAATAACTACCATTACTATCGGTTCGATTAGAGTGCTTAAGTTGTCAACAATGCTGTCTACCTCTTCTTCGTAATACTCCGCAACCTTGGTCAGCATAGTGTCTAGTGAGCCGGATTCTTCGCCTATGCCGACCATGTGGGTTACGGTAGGAGGGAATAATCCTGTGTTATTCATCGCAGAGCGAATTTGCTGCCCTGTAGCAACTTCATCCCGGATTTGTTTGATGGCTCTGCTGTAAACACTATTGCCAGCGGACTCGGAGACGTTGTCCAAAGCTTCCACCAGTGGTACGCCCGCACTAAACATAGTTGATAGCGTTCTGGAAAATCTGGCAATAGAGGCCTTGGTCAGTACGGATCCCAAGATGGGGACTTTGATTAACAGCTTATCAATGGAGTGGCGCAACTTGTCGGATTTCTTGTATTGTTTGAATGTCAGTATGAATATCATTAACATTCCTCCAATGATCAACGCATTCCATTTCTGGAAAGCTTCGGAAGCATCAAGCAACATTTGTGTCATCATTGGAAGATCGGCATTCATGGTTTTATAGGTTTGTTCGAACTGAGGAACAACAAATTGCAGTAAGACAGCTGTCAAGACAAACCCAATCAGCAAAATTACTGTAGGGTAAACCATAGCTTTTCTTACCTTAAGCTTGATAGATTCAAGTTTTTCTTTGTAGGTGGCAATGCGATCCAGAATGGTTTCAAGGGCGCCGGCATGTTCACCCGCATGAGTAAGGCTGTAGTAGAGTCTGTCAAAGTGTTTTGGATAGTGGCTTAGTGATTCCGACAATGTGTGGCCAGTTTCGATGTTGGATTTGATGCCCAATAACATCATTTTCATCTGTGCATTTTCCTGGCCGTGTGCAATGATGTCTATCGCTTGCACAAGCGGGATGCCCGCATTAAGCATTGTAGCCAACTGTCTTGAAAAGACGGCGATATCCTTAGGGGTGATTTTTTTTCCGCTGTTAAAGATTGATTGCTTCTTTTTGCTTATCTTCAATGGATTGACGCCTTGGCGGCGTAAGTCCGCCTTAACCAATGTCAAGTTAGGGCCTGTGATGATCCCCTGGGTCCTGTTGCCTTGGCGGTCCAAGCCTTCCCAAATAAAAGTTTCGTGTTTATGTGCAGTATTTGCCATGTGTGATTACTCTATAGTTATTCGTGTGATTTCTTCAAGACTAGTTACACCCTGAGCGACCTTTTCCAGACCTGCAGCCCTTAAATCTTTGATGCCCTCTTTGTCAGCCTGGGAGCTGATTTCATGTGCATTCGCTCCTTGCATAATGATTTTTGAGATGGCCTCTGTTATTGGCATGACCTGGAATATGCCGCTTCGGCCTTTGTAGCCGCCTGTGCAATATTCGCAACCTGTTGCCTTATATATGGTTATATTGGTCAGTTGTTCTTCCTTGAATCCGTGGTGAAGCAGCTCTTCCTCGGTAATATTGTCTGGCCGTTTACAGCGTGGACAGAGATTGCGGACTAGACGTTGAGCAATGATCAGGTTGACCGATGACGCAATGTTATAGTTTTCTACACCCATATTTACCAAACGGGTCAGGGTTTGCGGCGCGTCATTTGTATGCAGGGTTGATAAAACCATATGACCGGTTTGAGCGGCCTTTATGGCGATTTCCGCAGTTTCCAGATCGCGAATTTCACCTACCATGATGACATCCGGATCCTGGCGGAGGAATGATCGCAATGCATTGGCAAAGGTTAGGCCAACTTTCGGGTAAATACTGACTTGATTGATGCCAGGCAGGTATATTTCTACAGGGTCTTCCGCTGTCGAAATATTGCGATGCTCTGTGTTGAGTATGTTTAATGCTGAATACAAAGATACGGTTTTCCCGCTACCCGTTGGCCCCGTAACCAGCACCATACCTTGTGGTCGGTGTATGGTTTTCAGAAAAACTTCTTTTTGACGGGCATCCATTCCCAATGTATCTATGCCTAACTCGTTGGTTGCCGGATCCAAGAGACGGAGTACTACTTTTTCACCGAACATGGTCGGACAGGTGGCGACGCGGATGTCGATATTTCTGTTTTTTGACAGCGTCAATTTAATTCGTCCATCCTGTGGAATCCGCCGCTCAGAAATGTCCAGTCTTGACATGACTTTTATGCGTGATGCCAATCGTCTGCCTAAGGAAACAGGTGGAGAAGTGATATTGTTTAGGATGCCGTCTATGCGATAGCGTACACGGTAATCTTTTTCGTACGGTTCGAAATGAATGTCTGAAGCGCCTTTTTGAATGGCATCCAAGATAATTTTATTTATGAACCGAACTACCGGTGCATCATCGACATCTTTGTCGACTATTGATTCGTCTGGGGTGCCTTGATCTGCGCTAATGTCCAGAACTTCAAGATCGACATTATCCAGCTCCGGAAGGAGATCGCTCTGTTTATTGAGGATGCTGTCAATTCTATGCCGCAATCTATCCTCTGCGACCAATACAGGCTCGACGCTCTTTCCTACATGGAATTTAATCTCATTAAGGACGTCTATATTTGCCGGATCAGTAATGCCTACATACAACCTGTTTCCACGGGTTACCAGTGGCAGTATCTGATGTTGGCGAATCAATTTTTCACTGACGGAATGAATGGTATCGCTGTCAATCTCCAAGGCATCGATATTGAACAGTGGTATACTGAATTCCTGGCTTGCTACAGTGGCCAGGGCAAGGCTGTCAATCAGACCATTTTTAACAAGATAGGTGACTAAACGGATGTTGTCCCGCTTGCTGCGCTTATCGGCAACTGCCGCCTGTTTTTTACTCAATAACCCCTGTTGAACAAGCAGTTGTGCCAGTAAGCTGAGTTCTACTTCTTCTGTGGCTGGTTGTATAGTAGATGACATTATCCGATCCTTACGCAGCGACCCTTGTGAAAACCCCCGATGGTGAGCCCTAAAGAGGTCAAAGCCAAGTCACGACCAATCTCAAATGGGCTCAATCGCTAAGACTAACCGATTTGATATATAAAGGAAAAGCCCCTAGATCAAATATGTGATCAGTCGGGCAAATCTGGGTAGTGCCCAAAGCGGTGAGGTTTCTCAAAGGGGTTCGGTTAGGGAGGTAACTTGGTTATGATAGCTCCTGTCAGGGGGTGGACAATAACTCAATGTGGCGTTTTTCTAATATGAGCAACAATTTGCTGGCAATGTCGCTTGTTTTGATATTGTCGTACCCGACTGTTTGTTTTGGCGAGGTGGAAGGGACCGGGGATCCCGCTCTCCCTATCGCCGTTGACTATGACAGGCAGGTGGAATTGGCATTGTCCAGTAGTGAGTCCAGCTATCTAAAGGAGCTTGTCTTGCGGGCCAGGTCGTCAGGCTTGGCTAATAGTCCGGTTTGGCTGGCGTTGCTACATTATCGTTTCAGCTTGCTTTATGGCAGGGTTTCGCAAGTGGACAGCGATGACTTTTTTCTGTCGTCGCGAGGTAAAATAGACCCCGAAAAGGAGCTTGCAGCTACTATTGCGGGTTTTTTTTCCCAAACTCCGGTGGCCCCCAGCAGTCTGGCACCCCAGTGCCGCTTTATCGCACGCTTTACCTGGCTGAAACAGCAGCTTCCCATAGATATGTCGCGTTTGCCCCTTGTGAGTTGTGAGAGTTACCAAACCCTATATGAAGCTCTGGATCCGAAATCGCTGACTCTTGTGTATGTTGCTGCTAATGCAAAAAGTCAATCTACGTTGTTCGGTCAGTTGTTACTGAGGATCGATAAAAAAACACCGGCTCTGGGATCAGATTTAACTGCTTACAGTATTAGCTATTCCCCGATGGAAGCGAAGTCAGTGAATCCGGTAGTGTATTCCGGGCGCTTGTTGATGGGGGGAGTGTTGGGGTTGTACAGCATCCTACCGTATCACAGCCGAATGCATGCCTATTCCCGCATAGAACGCCGAGATTTATGGGAATATCGCCTAAAGTTGGAAAGCGAGCAGATTGACCTGATTTTGAAGCATGCCTTCGAGCTGGGATGGAGTTACTTTGACTATTTCTTGCTCGGGGAGAATGGAGCTTCCCAACTACTTGCGTTGTTGGATGTGGCTGTATCGCCATCACCTTTATTGGGCTACTCCTTCTTGGGTAATTTGCCCATAGATGCGGTGAAGCGTTTGGGGGACCTGGGCCTGATCGAGGCTGTCACTTACGAGCCTTCGCAGGCAACGACTATTCGATATAAAAGACAACCGTTGAGTCGATACGAAAATGACTTGGTCATGCGTTTGTATGCCGACGGTCTCGATAAATTTATGCCGGAATTCGATAATCTGGCCGCAGAACGTAAGGTATTGATCTATGAACTGTTACAGGAGCTGCAAAGGTTTGATCGGATAGTTGACCCCGAACGCCAAGAAAGTGCACTAACTGCCGAGGAACAAGCGGTGTTGGTAAAGCGGGGGGAAATCCGGCTGCCTAGTCCAGGTTACAAGATTCCTCCTGCCACACTCCGGCCGGATTGGGGGCATGACCGCTTTCGTCTGGGCCTGGGGTTTGGGCGCGAAGGATCTGGCGATTTCACCCAATTCGAGTGGAGGGCTGCTGATCATGATCTGTTGGATCCGGGATCGGGATATGCACTGGGTTATGGCTTGACTTTATTGGATCTGCAGGGGCGACATTATGATCAGCAAAAACAGGCATATCTCAATCGGGTGACATGGGTGGATTATACTTCTCTGGCGCCTCGCGATACCTTTTTCCGTGATTGGTCATGGACATTCAATGCGGCGTGGCAAAGTAACCTTAAGCCCGACGATAAGCAAAGCGGTTTTTCGGAATTCGATGGTGGGATGGGCGGTACCCTGTCGTTGCCTGGCCTGCGCAATTCGTTGACCTATGCGCTATTCAAGGCAAATTTAAAATTAGGGAATGCCTTTTTGGATGGCTACGACATCGCGTTTGGGTTTCGGGCCGGCTGGCTTTGGCGGGTTTTTAATCGTTGGAGTTTACATGCCTACGGCGAATATTATCACTCACCCGCGGTAATGACGAAAGGCCGTCCTGTCGTGAGCGTGGAGCAGTCTTTAGAGTTGAGTAGAAGTACAGCCTTGCGTATCGATTGGCATTACAGCTTTAGTGAAGGGGCGAGCGAGGAAAGTTTTTTAGCGCAATTTCACTACTATTTCTGAGCTGCCTTGGCATTGAGGCGATCGACCAGAATGCGGGCGATATTGCGCATAATGCGATACCCGATTTTGGGATACATATCCATAAAGTTTTCCAATTGTTGCTGGTTGAGCTGCAGAATTATTGAGTCAGCACTAATGTTGGCTGTGGCGTTGCGCTTTCCCTGGCTGATAACCCCCATTTCGCCCAGAATTTCCCCGGGTTTCATGGTGTGCACCAATCCAGTTTTTTGCGTGCTGATTTGGATCTCGCCTGTTAACAAGACGTAAATACTCCCCGCTTTGTCGCCTTCGGCAAACATTTGTTGACCTTTGGTGACTTGCTGGATGTGGCAGATACTGATCAGGCGCTCGTAGTCGTCGTCAATCAGACCGGCGAATATCGGCAGCTTTTTCATGGCGCGAACAGCCATGACGCGGTAGGCGGGATTGTTATTAGGGGCATTCATGCTTTATCTCCCTGATGCTTTTGCTGGAATTGACAGTGAGAAAAAGCAAAAGACGTGCCCACATTTGCTTGCAGAAAAAGTGATAAATAACGGAAATAAAAAAGGGCCGGTAAAATACCGGCCCTTTTCGACGTTGATTAAACAAATAATCGTAGATTACTGTCTTACCCAACCTCTGGTAACGGCACCGCCGGTTGCGGTCCAAACCAAGGCACCATTTGGGGCAGCTACAGGGGTCAAGACGTATGTATCAGTCGCTGCCAAGCCATTGACGGCCTGTGGAGTGGCAGTGATAACACCGTCAACGACATTGATGTTCTGAATAACACGACCTACCGCACCAGTCGCAGCGGGAACACCATTGGCGCCGGCATCGCATAGGGTCAGGTCGCGGGTGTCGTGGAAGCAAAGCTGGATATCGGCCTTGTAGCCGGAGGCGACGTTGACCATGTCATGTACGCGGGTGCGCATGGTGTAGTCCTGGTACTGAGGTACAGCGATGGCTGCCAGAATGCCGAGGATGGTGACGGCAATCATTAATTCGATCAAGGTGAAGCCTTTTTGGCTATGTTTTTTCATGTTTCTCCTCCTACAACTGTCCGTGGGATTGGTTGACGTTAGCGCAATGGTTTGCCCGGGTGGCTTGCGAATTTCTTGTGACATTCTTGCGCCGCCAAGGCTTTTTAGTGACGAAACAAAGTAATGGATTCACGCTATACGGTCAAGGGGTATGGCCTTAAACCCTGAATTATTTTGCGTAGTGGTTGGCAAAGTCTGACGGATTAGACAATTTCCAGATTTTGGATATGATCGGGGCTACACAATTGGTTATTTACCGTAAGCGAATTTTAGGCAGGAGGAAAAGCAAGTGATTTGGAACCCGGTTGCCAACTGGTCGGCCTTGGCTCTCCTGAGTCTGCTTTGCTGTGCGGCTTGTACGCCCAGTCGCCTGGTACAACCGTTGGAGCAGGGGGAAAGTGCTGCGGGGATCAGCTTTGGCGGACCTTTGTTCGAATACCATGAGAAGACCATTCCTATGCCTTTATCGTCCCTCTACGGTGCCTACGGTGTTACAGAGCAAATCAGTGCATTTGCCGGTATACATACCACGGCCTTGGTCTATGGTCTTGCGCAGGTGGATTTGGGGTGGCTGCAGGAATGGATGCAACCGCTAGACTGGCGCCCGGGTATCAGTTTTTCTCCGGCCCTTTATATCATGGTGGATACCTGGGAGGGGCATTGGCGTGGCTATCCATCCCTGGACGTCAATGCTTGGTGGCCTACGCATACGGGTTACTATTATATCGGCAGCGCAAACTGGTTGGAGCTACAACAAACACGGGCCCATGGCGAGCCGCAACAGGAGCACTGGTTGTTCAATCTACACGCGGGTTATACCCACCGGCGCGATCTGTGGGATTACACAGCGGAAGTTAAATACTTGCTGCCTACCGAGAGCAACCGTGACATCGTGGTTAATTACACGGGTATCCAGGGGCAGGGGGCGATTGGGCTCTATCTATCCATCGTGAGGCGCTGGCCATGAAGCAGTTGATACCGATTTTTGTTCTGGCCGTGATCCTGTCAGCCTGTGCCCGTCTTGACGACAATCTCTACGATCCCGATAGCAATATCAGTGAATATCAATTGGATGAATATACCGGTGAAATAAGCGTTCATCTGGACAGTAGTTACGACATTAGCGCGGATAGGATACATCAATTCACTGTGACTTCTGACGATAACGGTGACAAGGCGACCATCCATGCGGTCTATATAGGTGACGTCAGTGCTATCGCGACGGGGCGCGTAATCCTCTATTGTCATGGCAATCGCGATCATATGGATTACTTCTGGCCGCGTGCCAAGTTGCTGGCCCACGTGGGCGGGAAATACGGGGTCGGGGTTTTGTTGTTTGACTATAGGGGCTACGGTTTGTCCAGCGGGAAGCCCAGTGAAAGTGGCTTGTATGCCGATACGCGGGCGGTACTATCCTGGCTTGAGGAGCAAGGTCTGAGCGATGAGCGGTTAATTATGTACGGCTTTAGCATGGGGACGGCACCGGCGACAGAGTTAACCGCCCATCCCGGCGCATTGAAACCATCAAAACTGATTTTGGAGGCGCCTTTTGCCTCGGCCGAAGTTATGTTGCAGGACAGCACCAAACTGGCATTGCCGGGTTCTTATTTGCTCAATCTCAAGATCGATAATGCGCAGGAGATCAAGCGGGTGCAACAGCCTTTTTTATGGATGCATGGGCGCGAGGATGATTTCCTGTCTATAAAAACCCATGGCGAGGTGGTCTATAAGAACTATCGAGGTGAATACAGGCAGGCGGAACGGATAGATGGCGCCGGTCATAGCGATATTCCGATGGTGATGGGATTTGATCGCTATCTGCAGACTCTTAACGAGTTTATTACGACTCATTGATAAAGGTGGCCATCCCTGGCCAGGGATTGCGGGGTTCCTTTAGAAACTGTGACTGACGTTCAGGACCACGGTGTCGTCGTATTGGTTGCCTGAGCGATCCAGTCCGGCCTTGATGAAAGTTATGCCCATTTCGGCGCCGCTGTTACCCAGAGGATGGGTCAAGCCAACGTTGAAATGACGAAAGGCTGCTGATTCTGTGGTGCAATCAGTGCACAGTTTCTCATTGTCCTCGTCACTATAGGTGTAGTAACCCAATGAGGCCGTCAGGCCGAAATCGGCTGGTAGCTTGGTTTCGTAGTTGACAGTCCAGTAGATATCGCCGGCGTTCCCCCACCAGCCGTCGGTGGCCAGGTACTGGGCCTGCAAGCCTACCGGACCAAATCCGGCGCCCAGTTTGACTTCTGTCAAATTGGAATCGTCCACGCTCATGTAGTAGTACTGGATCAGGCCTACATCGTAACTTACAGAACCAGCTTCACCGGCAAAACCCAGATAGAGATCATTTTCGAAACCGGTGGCTGTGTAGCCATCTTCACCGCTGGCATCGTAGTTGTATCCCAGGCTGGAGCCCCAATAGCCCGCATAAAAACCGCTGGCGTGACTATAGTCCAGACCGCCTTGTACGGCAGCGCCACTGTTTTCCTCTGCAATACCGCGCAGCACATATTTGGAATAGACGCCGATATTACCGGTAACTTCCGCTTGTGCGGCACTGGCCATACCGAGGCTGAGTAATAGGCTACCCAAAGCCAGCGTGCGCGACAGGGTTTCGTGGCGGTTGTTTAATAGCATAGAAAAATCCTCCGTAGATTGTAGAAAGACACCGTTTTCAGTGTTTGTTGTCGAGGAGGATATAGCAGTGACTATGCCAGACACGATAATCGCAATATAAACAATCGGTTGGCGTGATTTGTTAAAGGTCGAGGGTGTTGGTAGAGACCAAAGACGCACCAATACAGTGCAGGTTTATTTCCGGTGGTCTGATCCTGTGCGCATTTCAGTGCGAAAGTATGGCTAACGGGGATTGAGCAATCATTACCAATGGTCGGGGTGAGAGGATTCGAACNNCCCCTGCCTCCCGAAGGCAGTGCTCTACCAGGCTGAGCTACACCCCGATGATGGTATTAATAGGACCGGTTGACGGAGAAGTGGGCCAGGGCTTGCAGCGCATCTTTATAGGGCGATTCGGGAAATCGACTGAGGGCTGCCAACGCCTTTTCGGCCTCGGTCCTTGCGGATTGCGCAGTGTACGCGATGGCTCCGGTGGATTCAATGGCCTGTGAAACTGACGTGATATGTTCCCGTCCGCCATTTTCAATGGCGGTGCGTATGGCCTGACGTTGCTGTTCGTTGCCTGTACGCATGGCGTAGATCAGGGGCAAGGTAGGTTTACCTTCGGCCAGATCATCACCGATATTCTTGCCCATTTCTTCACTGGTGGAGCTGTAATCCAGGACATCGTCGATCAACTGGAATGCGGTGCCCAGGTACATGCCATAGTCCGCTGCGGCTTGCTCAAGCTCCGGATCGGCACCACTGATTAGGGCGCCTAATTGGCCGGCGGCTTGAAACAGCTTGGCGGTTTTGAAACGGATAACATCCAGGTAGCGTTCCTCCGTGGTATCCGGGTCATGGCAGTTTAATAGCTGCATA
Organism: Proteobacteria bacterium UBA6915; assembly: GCA_002450975.1. GTDB lineage: Bacteria > Pseudomonadota > Gammaproteobacteria > UBA6915 > UBA6915 > UBA6915. The sequence goes on along the minus strand of DKAX01000167.1, from coordinate 7,269 downwards.
ACCTCACCCTCGGCTATCACATTGGTGGCGTTGGCCAGGATTTCCAGCACCCGCATCTGTTGTATTTCGACCATCATCTGAAAGGCGCGCGAGTAGAGAAAATCCCCAACCAAAACAGCCGCTTCATTGCCCCACAAGGCATTGGCGGTATCCCTGCCCCGGCGTAATTCGGAGGCATCGACCACATCGTCGTGTAACAGGGTGGCCGTATGGATGAATTCGACTACAGCGGCCAACTGGTGATGATGACTGCCCTGGTATCGGCAAGCTCGGGCGCAGAGCAACAGAAGAATAGGGCGCAGGCGTTTACCCCCGCTATTTATAATGTAATTGCTGAGTTGATTGATCAGCACGACGTCGGAGTGGAGTCGGACCTGAATGACCTCATTGACCTTGGCCATATCAGCCTTCACCAGGTCATTAATCTCCTGTATACTCATGTTTTCGTTCTGGTTTTTGGCGGTCACAGTCTGCATGTCTTGGAGCATACTCCGTCGATGGCCTCATGATCCAGCGGCTTTTTAGGCGCCGGTCACAGCCTTTGCCGGCGAATTTGCAAAAACGGCTATTATGAAGATTGACCCTGGGGAGTGCAAACGGTAAAATTCGCCGTTCTTTTCGGCCCCAATAGGCCGGATCCATGAATTCAGATAGCAAATAGGCTTGGAGAAATAGCATGTACGCGGTTATTCAGACTGGCGGAAAACAGTACAAAGTAAGCGAGGGGCAAACCCTGAAAGTGGAAAAATTGACCGCTGACGCGGGCGCCAGTGTTGAGTTGGACAAGGTGTTGATGGTCGCCGATGGCGACAAGGTCACCATCGGCAAACCGTATGTGGCCGGTGGTAAGGTCACCGCTACGGTGACTGCTCACGGTCGTGGTCCCAAGGTAAAAATCGTTAAGTTCCGTCGACGCAAGCATTTTCGCAAGCAAATGGGACACCGTCAGGACTATACAGAATTGAAGATTACCGGCATCTCTGCCGGTTAAGCATAGAGGTAAGCTAACATGGCACATAAGAAAGCAGGCGGTAGTACCCGTAACGGTCGCGATTCCATAGCCAAACGCCTGGGCGTCAAGCGATTCGGAGGTCAATTGGTCATTGCCGGGAATATTCTGGTTCGTCAGCGTGGCACACGTTTTCACGCCGGCCAGAATGTAGATCGTGGTCGCGATGATACTTTGTTTGCCACTGCCGACGGCAAGGTGGTATTCGAGATTAAAGGTCCTAAGAAACGTAAGTTTGTCAGCGTTGTTCCGGCCTGATCTGACTTATATATGGAATAAAAAAGCCCCGCTATGCGGGGCTTTTTTGTATTCCTGGGCGGTTAGATTGATCCTTCTTCATGCATTGCCAATAGAAAAATCACCAGGGATACGGCGAATAATACGATAGCTGTAATCATGGGTTACCTCCGGTATGGGTTTTTCGGGCATATGCCTCGTTCTATTTATTATCGTCCTTGCCCGTTGCTCCCTTGAATTGCGCGAGCGTTACCGTATCCTATTGATAATTCTAATGTTATGACAGTTTGAAGAAGCCTACGGCCTCTTGCAATGATTCCGCCTGGCTGCTCATTTCTTCTGCAGTGGCTGCCAGTTCTTCGGAAGATGAGGCGCTTTGCTGGGCGAGTTTATCCAGTGTAGTGATGGCTGTCTGAACCTGTTGAACACCGCTGGACTGTTCTTCCGAGGCAGAGTTGATCTCTTGTACCAATTGGGCGGTCTTTTTAATACTGGGGACGATTTCAGATAACAGATTGCCGGCACGATTGGCAATAGTGACACTGTTTTTGGCCAATTCGCTGATCTCTTGAGCAGATGCCTGGCTGTTTTCCGCGAGTTTGCGCACCTCTTCTGCTACGACCGCAAATCCTTTGCCGTGTTCTCCTGCGCGTGCCGCCTCGATAGAGGCGTTGAGTGCCAGCAAATTGGTCTTGTAGGCAATGTCCTCGATAAAGCTGATCTTCTCAGCAATGCCGCTCATGGCGGCTACGGTCTCTGCCACTGCCTTGCCGCCTACTTCTGCCTGATCTGATGCCTTAACGGCGATTTCATCCGTGGCCCGGGCGTTGTCTGCATTACGGAAAATCATACTGCCCATTTGTTCCATGGACGAACTGGTCTCTTCAACCGCGGCTGCCTGCTCACTTGAACCCTTGCTGAGGTTTTGTGCAGTTGAACTAACCTCTTCCGATGCCGTTGACAGCGCTTGTGCGGCGCTTTGAACGTTACTAATTACCTCGTGCAACCTGATCATGGTGTTACACAATGTTTGCATTAATACCCCAATCTCATCCCGGCTGGTTACGGTTACCTGGGTGTTGATTACGCCACTTTCCAGTTCCTGCGCGATGTCAACGGCTTGGTTGATATTGCGCAATATCAGACGGATCATGACTGCGGAGAAAAATACCACCAGTCCCAGAATGACCACGGTAAGTGTTGTTAGAAATGTCAGTGCCGCTTGAGCGCCGGACAATTGTGTGTTTGATAAGTTAATCAAGTCATCGGAAAGGCGATTTTCCACCGTTTTTAGCAGATTGATCTTTCCGGTTTGTTGGCGAAACCAATCCTTCGCGTCTATACCAAAATTTCCTTCTCCGGCCTTCTCGTCAGCAATCGCCCGCATGCGATTGGTTTGTTCAATATATTCACCTGTGAATGTATCTTTATAAAATTCGATTTGGTCGTTGGTTGCCAAGGACAGAAATCGGTTCATATAGGTGTCCTGTTCGGCTACCAGCGTGATATAGCGTTTGAACATGCCGGGGCCGAAGCGATCGGCGGCAAAGGTGTTGCTGAGCACGGCGCGTTCAACACCTGCGCGTTCTTTGCTAAGCAGAAAATTTACATAGGCAATAGCTGAGCGGGATATTGCTGCGTCGGAGCTGAGTTCGCCCAAAACAGCGATCATTTTCAAAATGGAGGCGTTGGTCTGAGTGTAATAACCAATGGCTTCCGCTGCGGGAATATCCTGGCTGGAGATCGCTCTGCGCTTACTATCAAGATTAGATATTCTCGCGGTTATTTCCTGAAGCGCGCTGTTAAATTTCTTACCCAGTCCTGCGGCGTTAAAATCACCTAGAAAATTTTCGTATATCTTGCGCTTTTCATCTGTTTGTTGGTGCTGGCCGGGCAATTCGTTGGCAAAATCCCGGCCCTTGCTTCCCAGAAAACCCGCCGTCATGCCGCGTTCTTTTTGCAGTTCATGGACCATGTTGCTGGCGCGCACTGCCAAATCGGCGACCTGTTTAATGTTGTGCATCTCGGTGGCCAGTTGGCTACGTTCTTGTATTTGCAGAAAGGCCAGTAGAATAGTGCTGGCAATGGGTAATAGGAGTAGTGCAATTATCTTGTTGCGAAAACGCAGATCGGCAAGCCAAGTAGACATATGTTTACTCCATATCCTCTCAATTTTTGTTACTTATTTGAATTTTCTTTTTCAGTAGAAATAGAACATGGCTTTTTAGCGGTCCCTAAGGGTAGAGGTTTAGAGATTTCTTTTGATGTCGATATTTAGCAGAGGTTTTGTCAGCGGGGGTGTCCATGCGTTCAGTGTTGGTTATAAATTCCAAAGGTGGGTGTGGCAAGAGTACTTTGACAACGAACTTAGCGGGTTTTTACGCCTGCTGGGGGGTGCCCGTGGCACTCGCCGACTGTGATCCTCAGGGATCCAGTATGGCTTGGCTGCGTACTCGGCCGAATCATTGTGCCCCTATACAAGGGATCGCAGCGTGGAAGACACCCTATATAGAGGCGGGGCCGGTGGAGTATTTGTTTGTCGATGCACCGGCCAGCGTTCAGGGAGAACTTATGCAGCGGTTGGTTGCTCTGGCCGATGTGATTCTAGTGCCGGTATTACCTTCCCCCATGGATATCCGCGCCAGTGCCTTGTTTATCTATAACCTGATGCAGTTGCTGAGACACCGAGAGCGCCCCGTGCAGGTTGCGGTAGTAGCCAATCGGGTACGGAGTAACTCTAGGGCCTATCCAGCTTTGTTGCGCTTTTTATCAAAGCTTGATATTCCGTTGGTGACCACGCTGAATGACAGTCAGTACTACATTTGGACCGCTGAACAGGGGGTGAGTTTGTTTGAGCTGCCTGCCGGGCGAGTTAAAAAAGAATTATCTCAGTGGCAGCCGTTAGTGAATTGGTTAAGTGGAGACCCATCGCTCAAAGTGGTAACTCCTGTTAGCCAGCTTGCTACCTCGAAGGAAAATCCTGGATCGGCTAGACGGTCTGGTGACGGTTCTGGCAGCTGCGCTGCATAAACTGTTGTAGTGACCTCAAACCCGCTCACCGCACATCGTATCCACGAACATTTTCCTTTTAGTTCAAGACACCGCATGGTGGTTAGATCAAATGTACTAGTGTCTAACCATAGTGAATGTGTAAGAATGCCAACACGTTTCCATATTTAACGCTGTTTCTTCAGTAGGGCTTGTTGTAGGGTGAGTATGACCTGATAAAAAATAACATAAAGTTTATACATAAGCTTTAAGGGGGGATGCAAAGCTTGTCGGGTGTAGAAGGACAACAACAAAAAGAAACTCTCAACAAAACGAACACGGATGTTGCGTTACATACCCTGAGGGAGGTGTATCAGGGGTGCCACAATACCGAGGGGCTTGGATTTCAGGCGTCATTGCTGGGGCTGGTTGGGGGCGTTTTGTCTTGCGATAGCTGTACATGGGCAATCCATGACGGCGAGCAGCGGTTGATCGATTTGTGTCTCAATGGGTTGCCCGAGTCATTTGCAGAGTGTTTCCGGCAGGTCGATTGGCAGGATCCCATCGTAAAGGCCATTACAGAAACCCCTGAAAACACCTGTAATACAGCGCTCTATCAGCATTGGCACCAGTCTGCCATTTACCAAAACATCTGTGCTCCTTTCGGCATCGAACATGTACTGTCTACGGTTTTTCAACGGCATTGGACACCCTTTTCCCATACCATCAGTTTTTTTCGAGGTACTGGATCACCGCCATTTAGCGAGCAGGAGCGCCTGTTGGCACAACACATTGGAACGCATTTGATCGAGGCCTGGCGCATTAATCGTCGTTTGTTGATCCAGGAGAACGTCTTTAAAGAATTGGGCGGTGCGGAATGTGCCGCTTTGGTCGATCACAATGGAGAGATTCTCTATTTTGATGAAGGCTTTGCGAATATACTGCGTGGCAATCGTATGTCGACCCAGTCACTGTGTTTGCCTAAAACCTGGGTAGATTGCCTGCACAAAGGGAGAAGCACCTTGCATACGGCCGATGCGTATCGAGTAGAGGCCAGGCCATTCGCGGATTTGAATCTGCTCCTGGTTCGTAAATCCGATACATTGGATCAGTTGACGCGCAGGGAACTGGCTGTTGTTAAGCTATTTGCCGAGGGCAAGACCTACAAAGAGATTGCCCGCGATTTGTGTATATCTCCTTCCACGGTAAGAAATCACATCCATGGTGCCTATAATCGACTCGGGATCAACAACAAGGTCCAGCTCATTAAATTGATGCAACCATAGATCTCTTGGGGGCTCGCCTGACTCTCTAGTGCATTTGTCCCATATAGGAAGTAGTAAGGTTACCGATAGTTAACATAACTTTACAATTCGGTCATATCAAGGGAGTTTAGGGAGAGACATCGGACAGGGATGTCATTCTCATCTCCACTGCGGCAGAAGGGTAAAGTGAAACAGGTTTTATCGGGTGGCACCATAATCTAACGGCCCAAGGTGTCACCCTTTTTTTATGGATAAATTCAGTCTTCGCGTTCCCGTGGGTTTTTATGCACCTTTATTATGGCCTGTTGGATGGCCTGCCTTACAGCGTGTGTCATGGACTGGCGTTCACTATTTTCCAGGTGTAGCGACAGATCGACATGGCTGCGAATATAGCGTGCGGGCAGGCTATTCAGGGCCAGACAAACGATATCTTCTAGCATCTCGCCTCTTGCCTGCAATTCACCGGCTTGCTGCAGGCGTGCTAATTCGTCAATAACCAGTAATTCGTAGTAGTTATGTATATCGCCGATTTCCATTGCATTTCTCCCTGTTCTAAACCTGTTATCGGCGATTTTTTAGGTCTATAAACCTGTTTGTCACGGATTACCGAGTAGAGTTTGAGCTTCTTGTTGCAGGAAGGTTTTGAAGGATTGGGCAATGGTGCTGAGTCGCTTGCCCTGGCGGTGTACGATGTACCAGTGGCGTTTGATGGGAAAGCCCTGCACGTCCAGCACGGCCAGGCGTTTGAGGGATAGCTCCATGTCCAGGGTGAAGCGTGAGAGGATGCCTAGCCCCAGGCCGGCCTGCACGCTCTGTTTGATAGCCTCGTTACTACCGATTTCCATGCCGGTTTTGATTTGTAGTTCATGCTGTTGGAAAAAGCGTTCCATAGCATCACGCGTACCAGAGCCCCTTTCACGTACCAAAAAGGTCTCTTGGGCCAGGCGTTGCAAGGGGATGTTGTTTTCGTTAGCCAGGGGATGGTCGGGTGGGGCGACCACCACCAGGGGGTTCTCCATGAAAGGGGCCGCTTCCAGGTCCATGTTTTGCGGTGGCTGGCCCATAACCACTAAGTCTGTCGTATTATCCCGTAATTGGCGCAATAAGATCTTGCGATTGGTAATGTCCAGGTTGACAATGATGCCTGGATAGCGTCGGTAGAAGGTGCCCAGCAGGGTAGGGACGAAGTAATTGGCCGTGGAGGCCACCGATATCAGTAGTTTGCCTTGCTCCAACCCTTTCAATCCGGCCAGTACCGTCTCCATGTCAGTCAGTTGTTGGGCGATCTGTCGGGCGTAGTAGTTGACCTCTTTCCCCGCCTCGGTCAAATAGATCTTCTTTCCTAGTTGCTCAAACAACGGCAGGCCTAGATTGTCCTCCAGTTGTTTTATCTGCATGGAAACGGCAGGTTGAGTCAGGTGTAGCTCTTGGGCCGCGCGGGTGTAGCTGCCATGACGAGCCACGGATTCATAGACCTTAAGCTGTCGTAGGGTAATGTGCATGCGGTTAAATGTATAAATATAAGCTTATGGTGTCAATTATTATTATTTAATTTACTTTATGCATCGGCGGCGTAGAATCTCCTATGAAATTAGCAAGAAATACCCCGTGTTCCCTACGGTTAATTTTTTAATACAACACTCAGGAGGCCAATAACATGGCAAAGAAATACGATGCGGGTGTAAAAGAATACCGCGAAACATACTGGATGCCTAATTACACTCCAGTTGATACAGATATCCTGGCATGCTTCAAAGTCACTCCACAGCC
>DKAX01000013.1 GCA_002450975.1 Proteobacteria bacterium UBA6915 | reverse complement strand
CACCGCATCGAGGATGCTGCTCGATACAGGTTTGATGGCCTGGACCAGGTGCCGGCTTTTTCTGCGGTGGCCGCCTGCATGAACAATCTTGGTCCCGGCCTGGGGGATGTTGGTGCCAATTATGCGGGTATCAGCGACTTTGCCAAAGGCGTACTCAGTTTTGCCATGCTGCTGGGTCGACTGGAAATCTTTTCCTTGCTGGTTCTGTTAACGCCTGCATTCTGGCGCCGTTACACCTGAACCAGAGCAATCAATTGTATTGGTTTGCCTCCTTGATTAACCGGAATAATCAATATTGGAGTTATTCTACCGTCACCGATTTCGCGAGATTGCGAGGCTGATCCACATCGGTGCCCTTCAATACTGCGACGTGATAAGACAACAGTTGCAGGGGAATGGTATACACGATTGGCGCAGTCGTGGGGTAAATATCGGACAGGGTCAGGTTCTGGTATTTATCTAAACCGATCTTGATGGTTTGATCGCTGAATAGAAATAATTCCCCACCGCGGGCACGTACTTCCTGCAAATTGGATAAAACCTTATCGAGGAGGGGGTCGTTGGGCAGAGCGCAAACGACTGGCATCTTTTCATCTACCAATGCCAGAGGACCATGTTTCAACTCACCGGCCGGATATGCCTCGGCATGGATATAGGAGATCTCCTTGAGCTTTAGTGCTCCTTCCATCGCAATGGGATAAAAGGTACCGCGTCCCAGGAACAAGGCGTTGTGTTTGTCGCCAAATGACTCGGCCATCTTGGCGATTTCATCTGACAATTCCAGCACTACCTCGACCTGACGGGGAAGGGCATGCAGTTCGTCTACGAGAACCTGTTCCTCTTCAGCTGTCATTCCGCGATAGCGCGCCAACGCCAGTGTTAAAAGCCGTAATGCCACCAGCTGGGTAGTAAACGCCTTGGTAGAGGCCACGCCGATCTCCGGTCCGGCTCGCGTCATCAAGGCCACATCGGATTCACGCACCAATGAACTTTCCGGCACATTGCACACAACCAGNNCGTTCGGCTAAACAGAGCTTTAGCCTCATAGCCAAAACTATCTTCCAGCAGGCGGCCCTTGTGAATACGCCCCTCAAGGGTCTCGGCGATTACTGCAGGCTGCTCAAAGATCTCCTTGAGCATGTAGTGTTGATAGGGCCCCTTGTCAGCGGTGGAGGCGGTAACGGTGGATTTTTTTATCGGTCGCTCTACCAGATTGCCATCAGCGTCGAAAATGCTAACCCCATCACAACGGATTTCGGCTACATCACCCTCTTCCAGAAAAATAAAATCCTGAGTCTGAGGTAACAGGGCAAACACATCAGAAGCAATAAATTTTTCGCCATCGCCAACACCGATTACCAGGGGGCTACCAGACCGAGTTACCACCATACGCTCAGTATCGTTCGGGCTTAATACCGCAAGGGCATACGCACCAACCATGCGCTTGGTGACATTTTGTATTGCCACCAAGAGGTCCTGTTCTGTTGCCAGGACACTTGCCAGCAAATGTGCTATGACCTCAGTATCTGTCTCGGAGGTGAATCTATAACCCTGGGCGGAAAGTTCATCACGCAGTTCGTCATGATTTTCAATAATACCGTTGTGTACTACGGCAACGNNACGGTTATTCTCATCGCGGATTGCAATGCCCGCGGAATCATAACCGCGATATTCCAAGCGCTGCAGACCTTCCATTAATACTGGTACAACGTCACGCTTCGCAATCGCGCCGACTATGCCACACATTGTCTATATCCCTTTATATAACCTTGTGCTATTTCTTTTTTGTAGGCCGTTGCCAATCTTCAACGGTTACTTGCTTTGCACGTGTTAAGGTTAACTTACCCTCGGGTGCAGTCTTGGTGATCACTGAACCAGCGCCAATGGTTGCGCCTTTTTCGATAGTCACTGGCGCCACCATGACGCTATTAGCACCGGTAGAGGCATTATCTTCAATAACAGTTGGGTGCTTGTTGGCGCCATCGTAGTTAGCCGTAATGGTCCCCGCACCGATATTAACTCCACTCCCCATGGTGGTATCCCCGACATAGCTCAGGTGATTGACCTTGCTGCCCTTACCGATTGTGCTGTTCTTAATCTCAACAAAATTACCAACTTTAGCCTTTTCAGACAGCTCTACTCCCGGCCTGAGTCGTGCAAATGGTCCTATCTGGCATCCAGCTCCAACTGATGAATTTTCAATAACACAATTTGATAAAAGCTCTGCGCCCTCACCAATCGCGCTATCGATAATGACACAGCTGGGGCCGATACTTGCACCTGCTGCAATATTCACTTTGCCCTGCAGAATTACGTTTACATCGATCGTCACGTCGGCGGCAATCTGTACATCGCCTCGAATATCCAACCGAGCCGGATCGATAATCGTCACCCCCGCGGCCATCAGTTGTTCGGCAAGTTGTAACTGATAAAACCGTTCCAGTTCTGCAAGCTGGCTACGACTATTGATACCGGCGACTTCCTGTTCTGCCTCCGGGTGGGTGGTCTTTACCGGTACACTAGCCTCAACGGCCATGGCAATGGTGTCGGTCAAATAATATTCCTGCTGCGCATTGGTGTTTTCCAGCCTGGCCAACCAGGCACGCATATCTTTAGCGCTGGTGCACATGATGCCTGAGTTGATTTCAGTGATACTTCGCTCTGCCTCGCTGGCATCCTTTTCTTCAACGATGCGCGCTACGGCGCCGTGATTGTCACGCACTATACGGCCATAGCCGGCTGGATTAGCCAGGTGCACGGTTAGCAGCCCAAAACCATCGGCTCCAAGGCGTACCAGCTCCGCCAGGGTGGTTGTCTGCAATAAGGGCACATCACCATACAGAATCAACAGGCTGCTATCATCATCCACTTCCGCCATGGCCTGCTCAACGGCATGCCCCGTACCCAGTTGTTGCGCCTGTTCAACCCAGACCAGATCG
>DKAX01000249.1 GCA_002450975.1 Proteobacteria bacterium UBA6915 | reverse complement strand
ACTGTCTGTTTCACCGTGAATGGTGATCTTGTTGCCGTCAATCTCCGTGTCGACGGGCAGGCGATGGACAAGTTCTTCCGCAGGTGCTTCCGCCAGCCAGATATCATAGCTGTTTGCGCTCATGCCCTTGATCAGATCGGCAGTGTCTCCCCGGCTGATCAATTCGCCCTGGTCGATGATGGCAACCCGTTGCGATATCTGTTCGGCGAGGTCGAGCTGGTGGGTGGTGAGTAATACGGATCGTCCCGAGGCGGCGAATTCTTTTATGAACTCCTTGATGTGTTGTGCGGATTCCACATCCAGTCCCAGGGTGGGTTCGTCTAACAACAGCAGTCGCGGGGCATGGATAAGGGCTACAGCGATAGCCACTTTTTGCTGCATACCACGCGACAAGGTTTGTACGTGGTCGTCCTGCTTGCGGCTGAGGCCAAGTTGTTGCAACAACTGCCGGCCCCGTTGTTGCGCCAGGCGTTTATCGACACCACGGATTGCAGCAAAATAGGCCAGGTTTTCCCACGGGCTCAGACGCCAGTAGAGGTTGCGGTTACCTTCCAGGACAGCACCTAACCCCTTTAGCGCTTGGCGTGTGCCATGGGGGCTGAGACCACCTACTGTGATTGTTCCTCGATCCGGGATTATCAAGCCGGCAATCATCTTGATCGTTGTGGTCTTGCCGGCCCCGTTAGGGCCCAGAAAGGCGAAAATCTCCCCTTGTTTTACGCAAAAACTGACGGAATTCACTGCGGTCACCGGGCCGGTAGCCGCGGGGAAAGATTTGCTGATATGGTCCACCTGCAAATAGTCGGTGGTAGAGCTATATAAATAAGAATAGGTCACAGTCATACCTCCGCTATATGATGATTTATAGTCTATGAGGTATAACTTGTTGAAGTAAAAGTAAAATGGGTCCCAGCCGATAGGCAAGAACCCGAAATTTGCCGGTTAGCGGGGCGGCTGGTCGAGCTGCTCCTGGCGGTAGGCGGTAGGGGTCAATCCGGTACGTTCCTTGAACAGGCGGTAAAAGGCCGATTTGGACTTGTAACCAACCTGAAGTGCAATGGCGAGGATAGGGCTGTTGCGTTCACTCTCATCGGCCAACAGACGTTTGGCCTCATCAATGCGCAAACGATTGATCAAATCGAAAAAGCTTGTGCCCATGGCTTCGTTAATAACCTGGGAAAGCTGATGGCTGGAAACTTCCAGGTGTTGTGCCAGTTCGGGTAAGGTCAGGCCAGACTTGTTGTAGATCCGGCTGTTTGCCAGGAACTCGAGCAGGCGTTGTTGCATCGTTTGCGCCTGACTAGGAGAGACTGCCGAACGGGCGTACTTTCGCGCATCCGGCCCTGGCGCAGCGGCGGGTGTCGACAGCAACAAGGTATGCAGAATCGCCGGTTGGCGCAGGGCTCTGATGGCCAGATAGAGTGCCATCACAGACATCAATACCGGAATGGTTATCGGTAGGGTAGTGGTTATGGCCACCTGTGTGCCTTCGATCTCCATGATGGACGCCTGACCAAAGGACCAGATGATGGAGATACCGTAAAGGATGCTCAGGGCCAGGCACAGGTAAATCAGTTGTGTGATCCAGCTTAGGTTCGCTGTGGCTGTGTCAGCGAAGGCTATGCGGATACGTTGTCGATAGCGTTTCAGGTATTTGAGAATAACTACACCATAAATCAGTGGGACGATGGTGATAGACAGAGACAACAAGCCAGACAGCAGGGCGGAGATTTCCAGCGGAAAAACAGTGTGGGCAAGCGCGTTAAGTATTTGCTGGGGATCTTCAATGAAGGCTGACCTTGCTTCCAGTGGGATGAAATACATCGGTAATGCACAGCCATAGCCCAGAGGCACCAGGATGAAATGTCGCCACTGTTTTGCCTGAACGGTTTGGTCGCCGATCAGGCGTTTGATATAGAAATACAGCAGCGGCCCATAGGCCAGGGTCAACGGACTGACCAGAAACAGCAGTTGCGGCTGGCTGGTGTATAGCCCGCTCTGCATCAGGAAATAGTCCAACAGGTCCAGGGCGAACAACGCCAGGAAAATACCAAGATACAGGTTGGCTTGGCGGTTTTCGTTACGCAGGGTGCTCAAGGCCAGGCCCAGAATCAGCGCCTGGACGGCACCAACCAGATAGAGTGCGGCTAGCAGGTTCACAATAGACTCAATAGGGCTGCAATGTCATCAACGCAATCATAATATTTTCAGATGCGGAGGAAAACCGTAGCGGCGGACGCGCTCTGTGGTCCTGGTCATGGTTCAACCCCTTGGCTAGGCTCGATAAATCTGCAATAGTACCCGCTTGTTTTCAGGTATTCAGTGGGGAAAGATGCCACCATGAGCGGACTCTATTTCGAGGAATTCAAGCCGGGTGCGGCCTACCAGACCGGTTGGCGTGAGATCAGTGCCCACGATATACAGATGTACGCCGAGCTGTCCGGTGATCGCAATCCTATACACACCGATGCCAGCTATATGGCTGACACCCGCTTTGGCAAACCCATAGCCCATGGTCTGCTGACAGTCAGTGTTTTATCCGGCATGGTGGAAGCCCTGGGGCTACATACCACCACGATCATTGCCATGTTGTCTATGGAAAAGATGACTTTCCACAAACCGGTCTTTGCCGGCGACAAGGTCCAGGGGCGTTTGTCAGTTACCGGGCAGGAACCGGGCAACCAAAGCGGCAAGGTGTATTTTCAACTAGAAGGTGTGAACCAACATCAGGAGCGGGTGGTTGACCTGAGTTATTGCGTAAAAATTAAAAGGAAACCGACATGAACAACATCAGTGACTATATTCGCCATTGGGCAACACAAAAACCCAATCACGAGGCCATTGTTTTCAATGATCGTCGTATCACTTACGGTGAGTTTGATCGCCAGGTCGATCAGGTAGCAGCTGCCCTGCAGGCCATGGGGGTCTCCCGTGGCGATACTGTTGCCATACAGTCAACGTCCAATCCGGAGTATCTGCAACTCTATATGGCCATTGCGCGCATTGGTGCCGCTATGGTCGGCGTCAATCCCCAATATATGCCTGATGAGATTCTGCATCTGTTGAATCTGTCCGAACCCAAGCTGGTGGTGGCTCAGGTGGATTTTGTCGAGAAACTGGGGCAGGCCATGCAGGGCAAGTCGGTAGCCTTGAAGGTCTTGTTGAATGGCGAGGCCGCCGGTTGGACTTCATGGCAGAGTTTTGTCACTGGGGCCAGCCAGTTTAAGGCTGTAACTAACCAACCCGAAGACCCGGTGGTGATCATCTTTACGTCAGGTACGACGGGCAAGCCTAAAGGCGCGGTGCTAAGCCACAAGGCTATCGTGACCAATATCGAAGCCGAAGTGAAATATTTTTCTCTGACCGGCAACGATCGACTGGTCTCACACCTGCCCATGAACCATGTCGGTGGGGCTACCGAGATTACCATGGGGGCATTTATTGCCGGCGGGACACTCTTATTGATGGAGCGTTTCCATCCTCAGCTAACGCTGGAGTTGGTGCAGAAGGAGAAGGCGACATTTTTAGGGCAGGTGCCTGCCATGTTCATTATGGAGTTGAACCTGCCGAATTTTGCCGAGTATGACCTGTCATCAATTCGACTATTGGTCATCGGTGGCGCTGCCACACCGCAGGAAGTCATGAAAAAACTGTTTACCATTGCGCCGGTGGTTACCGGGGTGGGAATGTCGGAGATGACGGGATTTATGACCTATACCCGCGCCGGAGATTCTGTCGATGATGTCGCACGTACCGTTGGCCAGATCGCCGATGGTTTTGAGATGAAGCTGGTGGATGAAAAGGGCAACGCTGTTCCCGTCGGTGAAATCGGCGAGGTCTGTTTCCGTGCACCTTGCGTAATGAACGGATACTTGAAAAACGAACAAGCAACGCGCGAGGCGATTGATAGTGAAGGTTGGTACCATACCGGTGATATGGGGATGGTTGACAACCGTCAATACCTGACCTTGGTCGGTCGCAAAAAAGAGATGTATATCACTGGCGGATACAACGTCTATCCGGTCGAAATCGAGGAGGCCATATCCAAACATCCTGACGTGTTGTTGACCTGTTGCATAGGTGTTAACGATGACACATTGGGTGAAGTGGGTAAAGCATTTGTAGTTCCCAAAGGTGGTCAGTCACTGGATAAAGGGGCTCTGCGCGAATTTCTCAGCAAGCGTTTGGCCGAGTACAAGATACCTCGCTATTTCGAGGTACGCGAGTCCCTACCGCTTACGCCTTTGGGCAAGGTAGATAAGAAAAAGCTTGTTTCAGACACCTTGCAGTAGATTCTGTGCGGCGCACGGACGCGCCCAACCATTAGTAGCGCTTGTGCAAAATAAAAGTCATCTGATCATCCTGCTGAAAGTTAAGGTTGATCTGCATCTCCAGGCTCAATGATGGGTGGTCTTTAAACAAGGCGTTTGCTGCGGTACCAGTCAATACTCCGAGCACGTTATAGGTCATGTCGGCAACAGAAAAGCGGTTGTTGGGCTGCCGGCTATCCAATACCTCTTTTGCCAGTCCGGGCAGGGTGCCGCTGGCTACGCTGAGGAAGAGGCGCTGCGCCGGCGTTGCGCGTGTGAAGATGTTCCGAACCAGGGTATCGCTGACTCTGCCCGCAGCAAGTGAAACTCCGAAATGTTTAACCTTGTCCTGTTCCAGTGCCATGGAGTCCGTGGCGGCAGACGCTGCAGCGGTGAATAGGGTCATCGCGAAAACCGACGTGACAATGATTGACCTGTCCATGGAACGTTACCTCCGGCATATACCCACTGGAAAAACATGTCCCTCCTATCGGACAGCCAATCTTCGTTTTGGAGGGGGGGCAGGACGGTAAAAACGATTGCACAATGTGCGCCTGGACTAGGTGGAGATCGATGAAGGATTATTTAAAAGTTTCAAATTCATGAATATTTTTTGTCGGTGGTATCACAGTTCACTTGTGCGAGACCCTGCATTACCTTGGGTATCGTGACAAAATATTGCACTTTATACGGTGAATTAACCGAAATGTTGCGATGTAGCCGCGGGTTTTACAGTATCAAGAGGGTGGGTATCTGGGAAAAGTCGCCGGATATACTTGTGTTTGTTAAATGCCGTTAACAACAAATACGATCGTGGCGTAGTGATTGGTTGAAGGCTTGTATCCACGGCTGACGAGAGCTTTGTTCCATGTAGACGGCATAGATTTGCCGCTGTATGACCGGGGCATCTTCCACCAGGTGAAGTTTCGATTGATCCAACAGGTGCTTGACCATACTTTTGGCGAGGTAGGCGCTGCCACCACCACTGCGGAGAAAGCCAAGGGCGATAAGCCCTAAACCCGCACGTATGGTAGGCGGTGGGATATCGCTGAATTCGCTGGCGTGACGGGTGGCAAAAGCTGTCCCCCAGTCAACCATGATATAGTCTTTGGCCGACGCAGCATCACGTGCACTGATGTTGGCATGGCTGCTGACAAGCACCAATTCCATATTGCCAATTTCCTCTACCTTTAGATCAGTAACCTGGGGTGATTCAAACATAAAAGCAACGTCAATCGCGCCTTCCTGCAATCTGCGTAGCAAGGCTTCTGGTGGGTGTGACTCCATAACCAACGCTGTGTCCGGTGTAGAACGGAAGTAGCTTTGTAATAAATCGGTAAAACTGGTTGCCCAGAGACTCTGGGCGGCACCGATGGTCAACAAAGTGATACTTTCGTCCTGCAGTGCAGTCTCCTGTTGCGCACGGTTCCAGATGTTGATCATATTTTCCGCATGTTTCAGAAATCGCATGCCGGCAGGGGTCAGTTGCAGATTATTGCGGTCGCGGGTCAGGAGGGTAACACCGAGTGTCTCCTCAAGCATGCGGATTCGTGCACTGACCGCCGATTGGGTGATATACAAGGCTTTCGCGGTTTTACCGAAGTGGCGGGTACGATTGAGTTCCAGAAATGTGCGTATAAGCGAAATATCCATAATACTTTTATTAACAAATATAATTGATCGATAAGATTAATATTATTCGTTGTACATTATCCAGTACCCAGCGCTATATAGCTTGGCCGCTGACCAGAGCGTGGCCAGTTGGTGGGCACCTGTAGCACGGCGAGTATATATTATTAGGAGATTGGATAATGAAAAAATCTATTATAGCGACTCTTTTACTGGCTATTCTCGGGTTTGCCCCCGCATATGCCGACGAGTCTCCTGAGGCTGTTTGTACTGCTGAGGCCAAAGAGGCCGGCATCGAAGATCCAGAAGAGTTAAAGGCCTATGTTGAGGATTGCGTTGCACAACTGACGCAGGAATCAGGGGCCGAGGGCGGTACCGGTTCTGGTGATTCGATGCGTTAATAGAATTACTGATTTAGTTTCTTCAGGGTGTTCAATCCTAGGTTGAACACCCTTTTTATTTTGCTTTAATTAATAGGTATTCATTCAGGGCGTAGCTAATTGGAGTGGTATCGGGCATGAAAAAATCGGAAAAACCGGTTATTGGCTGGCGCGAATGGATTGCCTTGCCGGAATTAGGTATTCAGAAAATTAAAGCGAAAATTGATACAGGAGCAAAAACCTCCTCCTTGCACGCCTTTAAGGTGGAAACTTACCGCGACAAAGGGGTATTGAGGGTACGTTTTTTGGTTCACCCATTACAAAACAACGAACAGGATGTCGTCGAGTGCAGTGCTGAGGTCCTGGATAGACGCGTGGTTCGCGACTCGGGGGGGCATGAAGAGAAACGGTATGTTATAAGTAGTCAGGTCGTGCTGGGCAAGGAGAGTTGGCCGGCGCAATTTACCCTGACGAATCGGGATACAATGGCATTCCGCTTGCTACTTGGTCGGGAAGCCCTGGAGAACCGATTTGTTGTGGATCCCGCACAATCCTTCCTGAGGTCTATCTC
>DKAX01000144.1 GCA_002450975.1 Proteobacteria bacterium UBA6915 | reverse complement strand
ACCATGGTGTCCTTGCGGGCTTCAACGATTTCATCCAGATAACAAATGCCACCGGCGCGAACCGCGCTGGCAAGCGGGCCGTCGATCCAGGTGGTTTCACCACCCTTGACCAGGTAGCGGCCGACCAGATCCGAGGCGGTTAAATCATCATGACAGGAGACGGTGATGAGCGGTTTTTTGAGCCGCCACGCCATGTGCTCCATGAAGCGAGTTTTGCCACAGCCTGTTGGGCCCTTGAGGAGTATCGGCAACTTTTGTCGATAGGCCGCTTCAAACACCTCGATTTCGTCACCAATCGGCTCGTAATAGGGTTCTTTTTCAACGTAATACTCTTCAGGTTTCAGTACGCGCGCAGTCATCAACAGCATCCTGTAAATAAATCAGAGTGAAATGATACGGTATTTTGGCAAAAAATGAGAGTGAGTTTTAGCAGGATAGAGCGCGAGCGCCATGATGTGCGTATTTCTATCAGGATTTATCAATAGCCAAACATGAGGCTGTTATGAGCGGGTTCAGACGATGATTGTCTCACCCGGTTTAAATCCAAAGGCGGCTTCAAGATTCAGTTCACGAATCAGGCGGTCAACGGCGGCCTGACCATGCTCACGCTGCACTTCAGCCAGAATGAGTTTGGCGCTGTTGCGGTTGTAACCACTTCCCAGGCTGATCTGCACCTGTAAGAGTTCGCGGGCTTTTTCCAGGGTCATTGTTATTACCTGCTGAAGAAAAGGCTGATTGTAACAGCAGTGTACAAATGTTTGTGTTATGAGCTGCGAAGTAAATATCTATCGCAGTTTATGGCGCGGCTGGTGTATTGGACGGCAACGGTACGGCGATTGGTGGTTGTGGATTGACCGGTGGTAGCACAGGCGGTCGAGTTGGTGGACGCTGTGGATAGCGACCGTAGTACCAGCGATCGCGATTGGATTCTCTTTTGTCGGTTTCTTTTTCCTGTTTTGCTCTTTCCTCTAACGCTTTGTGATTTTTCTCTTGTTCTATTTTACGCACAGTTTCCCGTTGTTGACGACTGGCCTCAAGATCGTTGCTGGTCTCTTGTAAGCGTTTTATTGTTTCATCAGGATTTTCGCCACTGTCTGAATCCTGACTCGGCTTAATGAATATTTTTTCTGCTTGCGCCTCCGGATCGGGGCGATCGGAATAATGCACGTTGCCGTTTTCATCGACCCACTTGTAGATCTGTTGTGCGAGTATTGGTGTTGAGATGGCAAATAGGAGGCATACGTGAAACAGGAAAAAGCGCGAAAAAATTAACGTCTTTCCGTTAATGTGCAGGGTTGGCAAGTCATCCATGACTCACAGTCTAGTCCACTGCGTTGTACACTGCAGCAAACGGTCGTCTTTACGTCATTAATCTATTCGATCAGCTGACAGTTAATTGCTTGCTGCAGACGCCGTTGCAAGGGTTTCTACAACAGGCGGGTTTTCGGCATACATCACTTTAAACCGATTTACCTTGCCGGCATCGGCATGCAGGCTATTTACAAAAGCGGGTTGAATCGTCTGGTAATGCAGTTTTGCATCAACAGTATAAGGCCCGGTTTGTCCTGCAGCTGGAATACGGTAATGCACCGTGTCACTACCACTGCCTTCCTGATTGTTAAGCGCATTGAAATCCGCATCCCCATTTACACCGACAGGTAAAATCTGAGGTTCGATTGCGCTGGCCTGGCTATTGGTAAAGCCTTGCGGCGGAATACGGTTTTCCTTCAGATAGCTGTCTGCATGCAACAAGACGTGAGTAATGTCGCCATTGGTGTCGCCCAGGACAGTTTCATAAATCGCGATCTGGCTGTCATTTGTAATGACATCACGATGTGGCTCGTAACAAGCATTGGAGTCAAAGTCCTGGGATTTTTCAATTGCCAGACAGGTTGGATCGAGGCGCTTGGTATCCGTTGATATGTGGCCGTTGGCGTCAGGCGCGCCGGAGTCAAAGATCACCTGGTTGTTGGCATTTCTGACCGTCAACTGGATCCACACGCGACGACTCGGATAACCCGTCGGCAGTTTATGCCCAGTATTGTTAGTGATGCGCACATCCACATTCAATTGATCATTATCGATTGCGGTTGAGGTAATCGCGAGTTCAGCGGTTTTGTTTTGCAGCAGGCTCCGCGTCTGGGCAATTTTTTCATCAAAGCCGGCCACCGTCGTGCTGGCCTCGATGCCGAGTACGTCGCGGTAATCGCGCAGCAGTTCCAGCACATGGGTGTTACCGCCAACCATGCTGTGCGTCGCAAAGGGTGCGCGTTCTGGCCAGGTTTCATTCACAGCGCCATTGGGCGTGAGTGAGATACGGGTGGTATAGGCATTTGGCTGGGGATCGGCCATATGGCAGTCCTGGCACTGCTGCTCCTGCACCGAGCCCGTTTGGTAAATACTGTTTTGCCATTCAAGATAGGGCCCTTGCTCCAGGAAGTTATTGCCGGTTGGCGTGCCGGTTTCTACTTCCAGGGTTGGGGTATAAAGGGTATGACAGCTGGCGCAGAGTGCCGAGCCCCTCATATGGCTACCAGCCACTGGGGTATAAGGGCTGTTGTTTTGCATGGGGCGGGCTACCGGATCTTGATAGGGACCGTAAATGGTAAAGGCACCATTATCATCCGCATCAGCGATGCGGTACTCGCCGGAAAATGTATCCTCGGTCCCCAGGTTGTCGCCCTGTATCTGGTGACACAGGGTACAGCTCACCCCTTCGCGTGCGGCCATGTCTTCACTGGCGGTATCCAGCCGGTAACAGCCATCATCCAGCGGGCAACTGGCATCTTCGGTCAGGTTGGTCTCGGTATGATGNNTCCGGAAAGATATGGGTTTCTTCCTGCACCTTGGCCTGGTAATAGGGATCATCAAACGCGTGCGCCATCATGCTATGGCGCCATTGAGTGGCCGGGCTGATGTCCTCGCCGGTGTCCTGCAAGGGATAGCGCATAACTGCAGGCGTATTGGGATCCTGATCGCTGCTGGCACGGTGACAAGCGGCACAGGTTTCAGCGTCACTAAAGACGCCCGCAATGCCCCAGTTGGGGATATAGTCGCTGGCCTGCTCCATGCCATCATCATCCAGAATGGTACCGA
>DKAX01000053.1 GCA_002450975.1 Proteobacteria bacterium UBA6915 | reverse complement strand
GAATGGCCTCGGTGGGAATGCGCATGGCATTGCGTTGTTCCGCGAGGATGACCTCGATATCAGCACTATAGCCAGGGAGCATGTTATGACTCTCCTCGGTATTGGCAAAGTCTACTTCCACATCAACAGTACGAGCCTGTTTTTCAATATCCAGCACATATGGCGCAATGCGTTTTACTCTGCCTTGAAAGATTTTTTTGGCAAAGGCATCGAGAGAGATCTTGGCAGGCATGCCAATCCGAATCGCCGGTGCATCCACTTCATCAATAGGTGCAGAAACGTACAGGCAATTAATATCCACCAGGTCCACGGCCGGGGGGGTTGGAATACCGACGGGCGAGGGTGTCACAAACTCACCCACCTCGCCGTTAATCTCTGCCACGATGCCTGCAAAAGGTGCCGTGAGTTGAGTGCGATTCAGCAAGGCCTGGGCAACCTCCAGTCGCGCCTCACTGACCTCGGCCGTGGCCTGGGCCGCGGTACAGGCGGCCTTTTGGGCCAGCGCTTCCCCATCAGCCTTGTCAATGGCTTCTTCTGAGGCCAGCCCCTTTTTGCGCAGTTTGCGTAAGCGTTGTGCTTCACGTTCAGCCACATCTGCTTTAACACAGGCCTGACGTGCCAGGGCTTTCGCCGCCCTGGCTTCTCGGGTCGCGAGGGTGACTTCCGCCACGCGGTCATCATTCCAGAGCTCCATGAGGATCTGCCCCGGTTTGACTGCGTCACCGACCTCGACGGGCAAGTTCGCGATTTGGCCACCCATGGAAGGCGATAGCCCTGCACGATTACAGGCCTTGATCGTGCCGGCTCGCGTGTTGGCGACGGTGTCCTGGACCAGGCCGCGTTCAACCGGCTTGATGATGACTTTAACGGGCTTACTGCTACCCAGATAGGCAATCAATGCACCGATGAGAATAAGACCAACCAGGCTGTAACTGATGAGTTTGAGACGTTTGCTTGCCATGATGTGTATTCACTTGCAATCAGGAGGTCAACATACCGCATTCACACAGCTGTCGTGTTAAAGTACCAGCCCTAACAATAAAATGCATTGATTTTACGCATGCCTTTATCCACTTCCCCGACAAGTCATCGATGGCGCGAAGCGATACGCGTGTATCGACAACCGCGTGTGTTTTCAATGTTATTTCTGGGGTTTGCTGCCGGTTTGCCCTTCCCGTTGGTATTCACCACCCTGTCAACCTGGTTACGGGATGTTGGAGTGGATCGCACCACAATCGGTTTTTTTGCCTGGATCGGCATTACCTATTCCATCAAGGTGTTCTGGTCGCCGGTGGTTGATCGCTTGCGTTTGCCGGGATTGACTCGGCATTTTGGCCAACGGCGTAGCTGGATGTTGTTGGCACAGTTTGGCATTGTGATCGGGATTATAAACATGGCAGTGCTTGATCCCAATTTGCAGATTACTGCCATGGCGCTGTTTGGTTTGCTGGTAGCTTTTTCATCTGCCACCCAGGACGTGGCCATCGATGCGTATCGCATTGAAGCAGTTGAGCCTGAACTTCAGGGTGCCATGGCCGGGATGTATCAAAGTGGCTGGCGTATTGCTGCATCCTGGGTGGGTGGCGCCGGTGCACTCTACCTGGCGGAGCTGGTATCGTGGACGGTGGCTTACCTGACCATGGCGCTGGCGATGGGTGTGGGAATATTGACCGTGCTCTTTGTGCGTGAGCCGGCACATCTCGTTACGCGTGCGACGGTGATGGAAGAGCAACGGGTGGTCGACTATCTGGAACGCTCCGCACACATTCCAGACGCTTTGCGCCTGCCGACCGCATGGTTCATTGGTGCAGTGATTTGTCCATTCGTTGAGTTTTTTCATCGCAATCGCAGATGGGCTTTACTGATACTGGTATTTATTGCCATCTATCGTATCAGTGACATCGTCCTGGCAAATATGGCTTACCCGTTTTATATCGATATGGGATTTAGCAAGATCGAGATTGCTAACATCGGCAAGATCTATGGTGTTTTGATGACCATCGTTGGCGCAACGATAGGCGGAGTGATGGTACTCCGATTTGGGGTGATGCGCTTGCTGTTGGTGGGTGCAATTCTGGTAGCACTTACTAATTTGCTGTATGCACAACTTGCTATCGAAGGGAAGAGTACCACGGGTCTGATTCTGGTGATCAGCGCCGATAATTTTTCTGGTGGTCTAGCAGGTTCGGCATTCATCGCCTATCTGTCGCGATTGACGAATACCGCCTATACCGCCACCCAGTATGCCCTGTTCAGTTCTTTAATGACCCTGGCACCAAAATTCCTGTCCGGTTTCTCGGGGGTCATTGTCGATACCCAGGGATATGTGTTTTTCTTTGTATATGCCTCGCTATTGGGGATCCCCGCTATTCTGTTGGTCTTGTATTTAATGCGGACAGTGAGTGATGGGCACATCGATTCGGAATCCAGCAAACGTTGAACCCTCGATCACGATAACAGGATGAAAGTTGCTTGAATATCGAGATTTCATACTTGGCGGCTTTCCTGGTCGGTTTGATGGGTGGCGTCCACTGCGTCGGCATGTGTGGCGGTATTGTGGGGGCGCTCAGTTTTGGATTACCGGACGATCTCAGGCAACAACCGCGTCACATGCTGCCTTACCTGCTGGCCTATAATCTGGCGCGAATTGGTAGCTACACCCTGGCGGGGGCCTTGCTGGGCGGGATCAGTGCCCTGGCGATGCAACTGGTGGCGATTAACCAGTTACAACAGATCTTGCTGATGTTCGCTGGTGTTTTCATGATCCTGTTGGGACTTTATGTGGGTGGTTGGTGGCGCATTCTGTTGCGTGTTGAACAGGCTGGCGCGGTAATCTGGCGACGGATTGAACCGTTAGGTCGACCTTTCTTGCCAGTGCGCTCAGTTTGGCATGCATTTTTACTGGGACTGGTGTGGGGTTGGTTACCCTGTGGTTTGGTCTACAGCGTGCTGATCTGGGCCATGGCCAGTGGCGGGCCGGGACAGGGCGGTTTACTTTTATTCAGTTTTGGTCTTGGAACTTTGCCGAATCTGTTGGCGATGGGGTTGTTTGCAGCGACGCTCAGCCGCTGGATGCGTTATCGCTGGGTGCGGTGGCTTGCCGGTGGTGCCATTATTGGATTTGGCGTCATGGAATTGCTACAGGGTTTAGATAATGTTTTGTAATAGCTGTTCATTCGCGCCACACTCCCGTTGATTGAACAAACTGCACAATCTTCCGTGTGCATAGTACGCTTGTCCCCGCTGGTGCGGGGACAGATGGGTTCGAATTGGTTTTATTATTCAGTAAAAAACTGTTGGCGAAATTTCAGATGGAAAGGATTTTTTTCTCCAGCCGGCGTGATGTTAAAGTCGAAATCCAGTACTTCTCGATGAGTAACTGAAAATTCACCGATATAGTAAATCGCGGTGTCTTCAACAATTTTTCGTGGTTGCATGGTTTTTATTTGTCCGCTGAGATTGGTGGCTTGCCC
>DKAX01000204.1 GCA_002450975.1 Proteobacteria bacterium UBA6915 | reverse complement strand
CTCCTGGGGTTTGATCTTCTCCACTGGTATTACCCTGTTGACTATCCCTGCCACCCTGGCGGTCGGTATGGATCTGAAACATTTCAAACAGAAAATTTGGGCAATGCTACGCCCGAAACGCCGTCACTAGCGCTATACCCGCATTCTTTTTGTGCCGCAAAGAAAAAGAATGCGGGTATCCAGGCCATGATCCCAGGTAAATGTTTTCCCTCACCTGCCGATAACCCGTCTAAATCGGGCTTTCCATTGGCGGGGCCGTGCATTGGCGCAGCCGATATTGGAGAGTGTATTCATCGCATACGCCCAACAACCTGAAGTGAGAAGACCATGCGAATCCTAATCGTGGACGACAATGAAATGCTGGCCAACTATCTGGTGGACCTGTTTGACTCCCTGCCGGACGACATCGAAACACAGATCGCCAACGGCGGGCAGGAGGCCTTTCACAAGGTTGACGAATTCAAACCGGACGTGGTGCTACTGGATATCCTGATGCCGGCTATCACCGGTTTCGAGGTCTGCCGGCGTATCAAAAACAATCCCAAGACCAGCCATATCAAGATCATTTCCATGACCGGTATTTATGACCAGGCGCACATCTCACAGATCCTGGAAGCCGGTGCCGATGCCTGTTTGAGCAAACCCATCGACAAAGAGGCCTTGCTAAAGGCCTTGGGTCTGGCCGCCTGATCAACGCAAAAAAAATCCGCAGGCCCATACCTGCGGATCTTTTTCGTACCTGGCGCACATACGACTTACCTGTCCTTTTATGCGCGCCCCCTGAAGTTAATCTGAAACAGACTCCCTTCGCCTTGCGGTTTTAAATAAGTCAGCTCAGCCCCGTTGATAACGCACAACTGCTGTGCAGTGTATAGCCCCAGGCCGCTACCCTGGTCTGCAGCGGAATAGAGGGGTGAAAAGAGGCCGGGTAGTTGCTCCTCACGAATACCTATACCGAAGTCCCGCACCTGTAAAACCGGCGTCACCCCATCGGTACCGGTTGTAATGATCAGCAAGACCCGTGGTCGCACCGAACTCCTTTCACTGAACCGCAGCGCATTCTTCACCAGATTCCATACCACCTGACGCAAGTGACGACGATCGAAGGTAATTGTGACCGGCTGATCTTGCACCTGCGCCGCCAACACATCCGACTCCAGCCCCTTTTGATCCCGAAACTCAGCAACGAAGCCGTGCACAAACTCCTTCAAGTCGATGGTATCGGGCATGGGTTGATCACTACGCCCGATGCGCGGCAAGGCCTCCAACACCTGATCCATGCGTTTAACCTGACTATGAATCATGTGCAACATGCGCCTGCCCTCCTCACTGAGGGTTTCGCTATCGAGCAACTGGCTGGAAAAACTGATGACACTGAGGGGATTGCGCAAATCGTGTACGACATTGGTGCTGAAACGACGCAGCTTCTCCAACACCTGCGGCACCGTATAGTTGACCTCACCACTCAGGGCGACCAAAACCATGGTGCCGTGACTGAAACGCAGCAGATCGGCTGAAGTAATGCGCTCGTCATCGCCAGGCATCGGTAATTCAACCTGGCTTTCACCGCCGCCGATGGCGCGCAGCAGGGGTTTGATAAATGGCAGGGAATCAAAATCGACCTCGGCATCGGATAACGCCACGAGAGTCCGGGCCTGCTCATTAAGCAGAGCGCGGCCGTGGTTCATGGCGACCAGCATGGCGGGTCCACTGATCAACGGTAGCAACTCTTTCCAGGGTTTAAAGGCCATTACGCCCCTCCATCAAACCAATAAAAATGATATCACAATTAGCTCCCTGCTAAAGTGACAATTGGTCAAGGTGTGGACTCGGTCTATACTTTGCAACCATGTTTGATCAACTTTACCAGACCGTTCTACGCCTCGCCCCGAAAAGTACCTACTGGTCGGTGCGTCTGACCCATGACAGCCAGGAATACCTGTCGGTTCGCCAGGACGTGGTCCAGCCCCCCAGTCTGAGCGAGAGCGTCGGCCTCATGGTCACGGTCGCCGACCAGCACGGCCAGGGCTACTGCGCCAGCCACGACCTCTCCCCCGGCGGCATCCGCGAGGCCTTCAAAACCGCACAGCGCTGGGCCAGCGCGTGTACCGGTCACCACCTGATCGATAGCAGCGCCCTGGCTGGTCAGCCCCAAACAGGAGAACACCACACACGCCAGCAGCAGCCGTGGGAAAGCTGGACTCTGGCGGACAAACTCACCTGGTTGCAGGAGCGCAATCGGCAACTGAACATCGACGCGCGCATCGTCGACCGCATGGCCATGCTCATACACCGGCGCAGTCATAGCCGGTTTCTCGACAGCAACGGCAGCGATATCCAGCAAGAGATCACCATGATCATGCCCGAGGTGATCGCCATCGCCAACGCCAGCGGACAGACGCAGAAGCGCAGCTATGGCGGCCACGGCTACGCCCGCCAGGGTGGCCTGGAACAATTGGCGCAACAGGGTATCGCCGACAAGACCCGCGAGATCGCTGAACAGGCTATCGCCCTGCTGGAGGCCCCCGAGTGTCCCGAGGGGAACAAAGATCTGATACTCATGCCCAGCCAGATGATTCTGCAGATCCACGAAAGCATCGGTCATCCCCTGGAGCTGGACCGCATACTGGGTGACGAACGTAATTACGCCGGCACCAGCTTTGTCACCACCGATATGTTTGGCAGCTATCGCTACGGCTCCGACCTGCTCAACGTCACCTTCGACCCCACGGTGCAAGGACAACTGGCCAGCTACGCCTTCGATGACGAGGGCACGCCGGCCAGCAAAGAGTACCTGATCAAACAAGGCATACTGCAACGACCGTTAGGCGGAGCCCTCTCCCAGGCACGCGCCGGCATGGCCGGTACCGCCAACGCACGCGCCTGCCACTGGAATCGCCCTGCCATCGACCGCATGGCCAATATCAACCTGGAACCGGGAAAGCAAAGCCTGCAGGCCCTCATCGCCCAGGTGGAAGATGGCGTACTCATGGACACCAACTGCTCCTGGTCTATCGATGACAGCCGCAATAAATTTCAGTTCGGCTGTGAACTGGGGCGCGTCATCAAGAATGGTGAACTCGGCGGTATTGTGCGCAATCCCAACTACCGCGGCATCTCCGCCACCTTCTGGCGCAACCTGGCCGGCGTCGGGGATCGTGCCAGTTGGGAGATCATGGGCACCCCCAACTGCGGCAAGGGTGAACCCAACCAGGTGATCCAGGTAGGCCACGCCTCGCCCCCCTGTCTGTTTCGTGATGTCGAAATCTTCGGAGGGGCGCAATGAAACAGGAGCAGTTCTACGCACTATGCAGCGACCTGTTCGGCACGCTGAAATCGTCAGAGGTGTTGTTGTGCAACTACTACGGCGAAGATAGCGACTTCGTGCGCCTCAACAACAATCGCGTCCGCCAGGCCGGCCGTGTGCGTCAAGGCCATGTCGATCTTACCCTGATCAAACAGGGCCGGCAGTTGCAGATCGAGGGTGAAATGAGCGGTCACAGCGACGAAGACCAACGCCGCCTGCGGCATCTGTTACAACGCCTTCGTAACGATATCGACCTGCTGCCGGTGGATCCTTATCTGCTCTATGCCGACAGCGTCAATAACAGCAGCTACCAAAAACGCCACCCGCTACCCGACAGCGCTGAGATGGTTGATACCTTGATATCCCAAGGACAGGGTATGGACCTGGTGGGCATCTTCGCCAATGGTAATCAAACCTACGGCTTCGCCAACTCCCTGGGACAACGCAACTGGCACGAGTCCAACAGCTTCAATCTCGATTGGAGTTGTTACCTGCAAAAAGACAAAGCGGTCAAGCAGAGCTACGCCGGCCACACCTGGAATGAAGAGACGCTCAAGGAAAAACTGACGCAACAAAAACAACAACTGCAACACATGGCGCGCCCCGCGCGCAGCCTGCAACCGGGCAGCTACCGCGCCTACTTGGCGCCCGCAGCACTGGAGGAACTGATCAACATGCTCGGCTGGGGCGGTTTCGGTCTCAAGAGCCAACGCACGCGCCAATCGCCTTTGATGAAACTGATACGAGGCGAAAAAAAATTAAGTGACAAGGTAAACCTGCAAGAAGACTACACCCGCGGCCTGACCCCACGCTTCACCCACGAAGGCTTCATCACCGACGAAGGCGTGTCATTGATCAATCAGGGAAAACATCACGAAAGTTTAGTAGCACCCCGCAGCGCCCGCGAATTTGACCAGAAAGTCAACAGCGCCGGCGAAGCGCCTTACTCGTTGGAGATGTCAGCCGGCACGCTGAAACAAAAAGATATTCTTAGCACACTCGACACCGGCCTCTACATCAACAACCTCTGGTACTGCAACTACTCCGACCGCAACGACTGCCGCATCACCGGCATGACCCGCTTCGCCTGCTTCTGGGTGGAAAACGGTGAGATTGTCGCCCCCGTCAACGTCATGCGCTTCGACGATTCCATCTATCATCTGTTAGGCGATCAGTTGGAAGCGCTAACCCTGGAGCGGGAATTGCAATTGGATAACGGCAGCTACGGGCAACGGGCCAACCGCAGCGCGTTGTTGCCGGGGGTGGTAATAGCAAATCTGAATTTAACGTTGTAGATAGAGCTAACAAGGTTTGATACAACAAGACAAAGCGGTTCATACTTCGAACCGCGTGGCCATCTATACACAACACCTAAACAAATGAACAAACAACCTCGGTATTCCGCCTATAAATACTGACTAATAAATATATACCGCACCAGAAGATCCCAAATTGTTATATCCTTGCACACCATTAATCCCAAACGAATTACTGGATTCGCCGTAAGCGCCGACGCACAAGATATTACCATCTTCGGAAAGAGACACATCAACGCCAAAGTTGTCATTACCATCAGGATTGCTGGCCTTCACATAAGACGTCGTTTGCCATTGGCCGTTTACAAAACGATAGATAAATACAGCCCCGGAATTGCTTAAGGTTTCCGTGTCAACGCCATCGATGCCCGCGCTGTTACCATCTTGTCCATACGCGCCAACAGCTAAGGTCATACCATCACCCGCTAGAGCAACTGACCCACCAAAATAATCACCTGCTGCCGTGTTCTGGGCCTTGATATAAGCCTGTTGTTGCCATGCGCCGTCAAATCGATAGACATAGACGGCCCCCGAAAAACTCATTGTGTTATCAGCCTGATCACCATCAATTCCGATTGCAGAACTACCTTCACCATAAGCACCTACAGCCAACGTGCGCCCATCGGCCGCCAAAGATATGCCATAACCAAAATAGTCGTTCTGTCCCGAGTTGCTCGCCTTGATATAGGCTTGATAGTTCCAGGAACTGCCATTGCGGGTATAGGTATACACTGCCCCGGAATTAGACTGGCAATTCACAATGGTGCCACTACATGTCTCCAGCCCGTTGCCATTTATGCCTGTAGCGCCACTGTCCTCCAGATAGGCTCCCACTGCTAGTAGACTACCGTCGGCGGACAACGCCACCCTGAATCCAAAAGAATCGCCACTTTCAACATTACTGGCCTTTATATAAGCTTGTTGTTCCCAACCGGACTCTCCATTGATAAACACATAGGCTGCGCCTGAACCTGAGGCAGAGTTATCGGTCTGATTGCCGTTCACAGGTATGGTCGAACTACTCTCGCCGTGAGCCCCCACAGCCAAAGTGTTACCATCGTGCGACAGTGCTAGCTTGGCTCCAAAATAGTCGTTTGCTTCTGCATTACTCGCTTTAATATAAGCAGTTTGACTCCAAACTCCTTCTTGATTGCGTGCAAAAATATAGACAGCGCCGGAACCACTTGCACAATTTACCGGGGTAGTGGCACCACAATCATCAACCAGCCCAGATAACCTAACACCTTTTCCAGCGCTGTCCTCCAACCAAGCACCGACTGCAAGTACGTCACCGTTGGCGGATATGGCGAAGTTAATTCCAAAATTATCACTTACATCCGTATTGTCCGCCTTGAGGTAAGCCTGTTGTAGCCATTGGCCATGCTCGTCGCGAACAAAGACATAGACCGCCCCTGAATCGACACTGCAATTAGCAGGACTCGTTGCCCCACAATCACTAATACCATTGCCATTAATACCCTTGGCAGCACTATCTTCATAGGGAGCCGACACGGCCATGGTACGCCCATCGGCGGAGATAATAACCCTGCGACCAAACTGATCATTTTGACCAGGATCTCCTGCCTTGACATAGACCAGACTCTGCAACATCACATCCAGGGCTGAAATCTCTCCCCAGCCCTTACAACCGGTCTGGTCACAGGCCTCGAGTAAATAACGACCGTTTTGCCAATCCTGTAGATGAACACCGATGTCCCGCACAAAACTAGTCGCCGAGGTATTTTCGACTATGGGTGTGTAACCGGAAGCGCCATCGGGATTGTGCGACAAACGATAAAAACTTTTGCCGGCCGGTGCCGGTCCCCAGGAGAAATACAGTTTCTTATCGCCTTGCGCGCTGACAGAGAATGCGCCAGACACTGCGGCCAGCTTGCTAGCCGCAGACAGAACCGGTTTGCCGGTTTTTTTTCCAGTAAGAGCGACAGGCGTAATTTCTACAGAGAGTTCCGTACCCGCATCGAGCAAGCCCGTTGTATAGGAGACTTCCGTGGCTTCGGCGATAGCCTCGCCATTACGGCGCCACTGAAACAGGGTTTCCCCTTCAGTATCATTATCCGCATCACTGTAGTCATAGGTGGCCAAGTACGCGGCACCGACGCCCTGACTTCCGCCACTGAGGTTGACCACTTGCACGCGACTGACCTTCGGTGCATGGTTGCTACCGGATGCATCCTGCGCTGCACTGCCGCATGCCGATAGCGTCAAATAACATACCCCACAGAAGATACCCATCTTAGCTTTTTGCATTGGAAACACCCTCTCCCATCTCGATTGCGGCAGATATAAATTACGTTGACCGATTCAGTGGATAACTATGCCATGGCGCCAGCAAAACACCTTCGGCAACAATTCAATATCCGAGTCAGCTTGGCGTCTATTGTGCCACAGGACTACCAGGATTTGACCTACGGGAGTGAGAATATGGTCCATTTTTGGGCAACCAGGGACGGTATGAAACTACGTGAGTAATTTTTCAGTCTGTAAACTGAATATTGATGTTTAGAATCATTCCATCTCAAAAAATAATGTTATTTCAAAAACCAGCGTTTCACGGGTTCAAACGCATTCTTTAAACCTGGACAAGCCTCATACGCCCTACTAAGGTTTACCCACCCACATCGGTATCGGGGGGGGGGAGACGCCATGCCAGATAAAGCCTTGACGCTTATACCTTATATACGTGCTCTATCAGATCAAATCGCCACGGCTGGACAACCCAGCCCCCGACAACTGGAAACGGTGGCACAGGCCGGTTATGAACTAGTGGTCAATCTGGCACTGGAGGATGGGCATTACGCCCTGGATGATGAGGCGGGTATGGTGCGGGAGCTTGGCATGGACTATATCAATATTCCCGTCGTCTGGCAGACGCCAACCCTGGTGGATTTAGAACGTTTCTTTCAGGTGATGGCAGACAATGAGGGTCGGCGCCTGTTTATCCATTGCGCCGCCAACAAACGGGTCTCCGTTTTCATGTATTTATATCGTCGTATCCGCTGCGGCTGGCCCTATGAACAGGCCTGGCCCGATGTCACCGCCATCTGGCAGCCGGACGCGACCTGGCAGTTTTTTATCAATAAGGCCCTCACCCACTACCATCCACGACCGGCTTAATCCAAACATTCCCTTTCCAACGCCCCTGTGCGGGAGTGCATACCCTACGCTAATCTGGCGTGCAAACTGAGGTATGGGTCCCCTCGCTCGTATCCTGCTCACACCCCTCACCTACATCCCTGTAGACGATAAGAGACCGTGACAACCACGGGAATTGGTTATTTTTTAAAGACAATCTCCTCGCCCTGTATATCCACGCGGATGGTGTCTCCCGGTCCAAACTCGCCGGCCAGGATCTTCTGCGCCAGCGGATTTTCCACCCGCTGTTGTATGGCGCGTTTCAAGGGGCGCGCACCATAAACGGGATCGAAGCCGGCCTCGCCGATCTTGTCCAGGGACTTGGCGCTGAACTCGATACGCATATCGTGGGCGGCCAGACGCTCGCTGAGATAACGCACCTGGATTTCGCTGATGGCGCGGATCTGTTCGCGCCCCAATGGATGGAACACAACGGCTTCGTCGACGCGGTTTATGAACTCGGGGCGGAAATGCTGTCCCACCTGCTCCATCACCGCCGCCTTCATGGCCTCGTATTTCTCCGCCGCCTGGGCGCTGTCAACACCGCCGACCATCTCCTGGATGATCTGCGAACCGATATTTGAGGTCATGACGATGACCGTATTACGAAAATCAACGGTACGACCATGACCATCGGTGAGACGGCCATCGTCCAACACCTGCAACAGGATATTGAAGACATCGGGNNTGGGCCTTTTCCACCTCGTCCAGCAACACCACCGAATAGGGTTTACGGCGCACTGCCTCGGTAAGATAACCACCCTCTTCGTAGCCGATGTAACCGGGTGGCGCACCGATCAGACGGGCGACGGCGTGTTTCTCCATATACTCGGACATATCAATGCGCACGATGGCCTCTTCCGTGTCGAACAGGAAATTGGCCAGGGCCTTGGTCAACTCGGTCTTACCCACTCCGGTGGGACCTAAAAACAAAAAGGAACCGTTGGGACGATTGGGGTCGGCCAGACCGGCGCGGGAACGACGTATGGCGTTGGATACAGCCACCACCGCCTCGCTTTGGCCCACCACGCGCTTGCCGATGGCCTGCTCCATGCGCAACAACTTTTCGCGCTCGCCCTCGAGCATCTTGCTCACCGGAATNNCCGGTCCACTTGGAGACCACCTCGGCGATCTCCTCGTCGGTCACCTTGTTACGCAGCAGGTGCATCTCCTGGGTCTCTGCATGAGAGGCCAGTGTCAGTTGCTTCTCCAATTCCGGAATACGACCGTATTGCAGTTCTGACATACGCGTTAAATCGCTGGCGCGGCGCGCTGTCTCCAGATCGATGCGCGCGCGTTCCAGGGCCTCTTTGATGTGCTGGCTACCCTGTAGCGCCGCCTTCTCACCGCGCCAGATCTCATCCTGATCGGCATAGTCGCGCTCCAGTTTGCTAATCTGGGTTTCCAGATCCTCCAGACGTTTGCGCGAGGCCTCGTCGGTCTCCTTCTTCATCGCCTCACGTTCGATCTTCAGCTGAATCAAACGCCGCTCCAGACGGTCCATGGATTCGGGTTTTGAATCCATCTCCATGCGGATCCGGCTGGCGGCCTCGTCGACCAGATCGATGGCCTTGTCCGGCAACTGACGATCGGTGATATAGCGATGGGACAGTGTGGCGGCTGCAACAATGGCCGGGTCGGTAATATCGACGCCATGATGCAACTCATACTTTTCTTTAAGACCACGCAGAATGGCGATGGTGTCCTCTACCGAGGGTTCATCTACCAACACCTTCTGGAAACGACGTTCCAGGGCTGCATCCTTTTCTATATATTGACGATACTCGTCCAGGGTAGTGGCGCCCACGCAGTGCAGTTCGCCGCGTGCCAGGGCGGGCTTGAGCATATTGCCTGCATCCATGGAGCCTTCTGCCTTGCCGGCGCCGACCATAGTGTGGATCTCATCGATAAACAGAATGATCTGCCCCTCCTGTTTGGACAGATCATTTAACACCGCCTTGAGGCGCTCTTCGAACTCACCACGAAACTTGGCGCCGGCAATCAGCGCGCCCATGTCCAGTGACAGGACACGCTTGCTCTTGAGTCCCTCCGGCACCTCACCGTTGACGATGCGCTGTGCCAGACCTTCGACAATAGCGGTCTTGCCCACACCGGGTTCGCCGATCAATACGGGATTATTCTTGGTGCGTCGCTGTAACACTTGAATAGTGCGGCGTATTTCATCGTCACGNNCGCATCTTGTCGATGGCCTGCTCCAGGGCCTTGGCCTGGGCACCGGCCTTGCGCAGCAACTCGCCGACGGCATGCTTGTCCTCCATCAGGGCCAGAATAAACAACTCACTGGAGATATATTCATCCTTGCGTTTTTGCGCCAGCTTGTCGGTCAGATTCAACAAACGCGATAAATCATTGGCGATATGCACCTCGCCGGCATTGCCTTCCACACGCGGCATTCGATCCAGCATTTCGCCCAGTTGGGAACGCAAGGCATTGACGTTGACTCCGACCTGCGACAACAGATAACGCACCGTACCGCCTTGCTGATCAAGCATGGCGATCAACAGGTGAGCCGGTTCGATAAATTGATGATCACGGCCGACAGCCAGGCTCTGCGCCTCGGCAAGGGCCGACTGGAACTTACTGGTAAATTTTTCCATTCTCATAACGGGTATCCCGCAACAATTCGACAATTGCAGACATTAATAAGGGCTGTTACCGGTAAATCAAGGGGTGGGCAAAACGAGACGCCAATCAACTAATTGAATCAAAAAGGTGAATATGTGAAACGAAGCCTATCAGGTTGTGACCGCTGCCGCATAAACCGACGACCAATTGCCTTAGCCTTATCGCCGTGGGTCCGTTAAGAATTATGCGTTGGTTGCAAGGGAGCCTTCCCGAGCGGCCAGTGCAAGACCCGCAACACGTCGACCGTTTACGCCCCTCTTTTGAGGGGCGTTTTTTTTGCCCCACGCAATCTACAGATTTACCACGTCACTGAAAAACTGCTCCGCCCCCGGCCGGTTCACCACTTCGGGATAGGGAAAGAGTTCGTGCAGGGGAATACTCATGCCGGCAGATTGGACTACACGCACGTGGTGACGACGAAAATCGCGTGCATTGTTCAGACCGCAAGAATGGGCCAAGGCATCCACCTCGTGGTTCATCCAATGGGCATAGGTTGCAACTCGGCTGGCCTTGTCTTCCACCACCAACCCCTTCTGCAAACGTTTGTTGTGTGTGGTAATCCCGGTAGGGCAGGTATCCTGATGGCATTGCAGGGATTGGATACAGCCCAAGGCGAACATAAAGCCGCGCGCAGTGACGGCGAAATCAGCGCCCACACACAGGGCCCAGGCAACATTGGCCGAGGTCACCAGCTTGCCTGAGGCAATCACGCGAATGGCATTACGCAAACCGTATTCGGTCAGGGTATCCACCAGAATGGGCAAGGATTCCGTCAGCGGCAAACCGACATGATCGGCCAGTATTTGCGGTGCCGCGCCGGTACCCCCATCGCCACCATCGACGGTAATAAAATCGGGGGCGGCATCGGGACCTCGCCGCAAGATAGCCTCACATAACTCCTGGGGATAACTCTTGGAGGAGATCACCGTCTTGAACCCTACCGGCCTGCCGGTCACCTCGCGGATATGCTGAATCATGTCGAGCAGGCCGTCTACATTCTTGATTTCAGGGTGACGATTTGGGCTGCTGGAGGTGGTATTGACCGGAATACCGCGGATAGCGG
Source organism: Proteobacteria bacterium UBA6915 (assembly GCA_002450975.1). GTDB lineage: Bacteria > Pseudomonadota > Gammaproteobacteria > UBA6915 > UBA6915 > UBA6915. Next base: position 3,129 of record DKAX01000204.1, on the reverse strand, counting down.
CTATCTCGCGTGTCACCTTACGCGCCGGCAAGACACCACCACGGCCCGGCTTGGCGCCCTGGGAGATCTTGATCTCGAATGCCTTGACCAGATCGCCGATTTCGCGCAGGCGACCATCATCCAGTTTGCCATCGGTACTGCGCACGCCGTATTTGGCGGTACCAATCTGAAAAATCAGGTCACCCTGTCCTTCCAAATGGTATGGCGAAAGGCCGCCCTCACCGGTGTTGAGCCATACCCCGGCCTTGGCCGACCCTTGCGCCAACGCACGGATCGCCGGGCGCGATAAGGCTCCATAGCTCATGCCCGAAATGTTAAATATCTTTTTGGCAATAAACGGCTTGTCACAACGCCCACCAATCACCAGTTCGGGCGAAGGTGTGCACTCCTCCTCCAGCATGGGATAAGGCGAATTAACGAAAATAATCGATCCGGGTTGACGCAGATCATTGGTGGAACCAAAGGCGATCATTCCGCCCAGCCCCTTGGAGGTACGATAGACCCAGGCGCGGGTGGCGCGGTTGAAAGGCATCTCCTCGCGATCGTGGGCAAAGAAATATTGCCGGAAATATTCGCCCTGCTTTTCCAGAAAATAGCGCAGGCGTCCAACGATCGGGAAGTTACGCAAGACAGCGTGCTGCTTCTGGCGCAAATCATTGACCAGCATTACCAGTAAACCGATCATGGTCAGGCCGGCCAGCCAGCCCAGGATCACCACCACCCAATTTACAGTCGCCAATGAATCACTCATGTTCCACCACCGGCCTTACTTTTTTTTTCACCCCGTGACCTTCGATGATTGCTGCCAGATGATCCAGGCAGGCGTGCATCTCCAGATCTTCGCAATGGATAGGATCATAACTGTATAGACAGGCGCGACTGCGCATCAACACCGCCAGCAGGGTATGCCCCTGACCACGGATACCTTCGATACGCACGGGATAGATCGGCGTACCGGTGTTACGCGATAGGGCATAGACGCCCCCCTTAAGACGCTTGCGCGGTGCACTTTCCAGATGAATGCCGCCATGGGGAAACAACGCCACCACCTCACCGGCGCGCAAGGCGCGTATGGCCTCGCGCAAGGCCTGTTCGGGGCGACCACTGCGATCAACGGGGATGCAGCCGGCCAGACGAAACAGCCAGGTCAATCCCCAGCGCTCATATTGTTCTCGGGCAATGAGAAATCTCAGCGGCCGTTTGGCCGCACTGACCATCAACAGGGGATCAAGACCGGATATATGATTGGCAACAACGATCGCAGGGCCGTGTGCCGGCAGGGGTATGGTTACCGCCTGCAGGCGATGATAACGTTTGCACAACCAGCGGATAAGACCATCGATACGATTGATGCGCCTGCCGCCCCAATCGGCGCCATTATAACGTGCACCCTGGCGCCAGGCCCACAGGGAAAAAATAATCAATAAAACAGTAATGGTTGTCAGTATCATCATACTCATCCCTTACTTCTTCTTTTTGTCCTTGCCATCTTTGCCTTTCTCAGCTTCCGCCGCAGCCTGTTTCTCTGCCTCTTTCTTGGCCGCCTCCTCTTTATCGACTGCGCCGGCGGTTTTTAACAGCGTCATCATACGATAATAGTTCAAGGCATCACCCTCAAGGTCACCCTCATCGACCTCTTTGCTCAGGTCCACCAGGGTGGTGACCCGTGCCTTGACCAGATCATACGCCGTCTGATCCTTGCGGATCTTCAGTTCGAGATCGGCGCCACGTAGCACCAGCAGTTCCATCAATTCCATATTGTGGTCGAGGATAGCCTCATACAAAGGTGTATGGCCATTACTTGCCTGATTATTGATATCGGCACCATATTCGATAAATATCTGAACCAGATTGGGCTGGTGATTGATCACCGCCTCCATCAGCGCACTGACACCGCGGTTGTCTTTGCGATTGACATCGGCACCCTCGGACAACAGGCGACGCACCACCCGTTCATTGTTGTAGTATGCCGCTGCCATCAATGCCGTCTTGCCGTTCTCGTTGGCCGCGTTGACATCGGCCCCTTCCATCAACAGGGCCTCCACCTGTGCCAGGCGACCCGCACGGGCCGCGGCCAGCAACTCTTTATTGAGGTCCTGGGCAATAACCGGCAACGCCAATAGCATGGCAAACAATACTGAAAGCCCATAGACGGGAAAATAGCGTACAAAGCTTGATGACATGAACGGGGTAACCCAGACCAGTTTTTCCCCGATACGATGCAGTTAATATGCCACTGGTCAGGGCGTATCAGTCGGCCATCGCCTCCATCATCCCGCGCAACACCATATCGGTAAAGCTGACCACCCCCACCACCTTACCCTTCTCCAGCACCGGCGCGCGCGACAAGTCGAAACGGTCAAACATACGGGCGCAATAACGGATATCCATATCGGCATCGACGCTGATAACCGGCTTGGTCATGATTTCATAGATATTCACCCGTTGCGGTGCCCTATCCTTGGCCAGCACCTCGCGGGCAATATCGGAGATCATGACGATGCCATACTCGTCGTCGTCATGGCGCTTGTTGACCAGTAGACATTTGGTCTCGACATGTTTCATGGTCTGCAAGGCCTCGCTCACCGTGGCCATGCCATCGAGGATGTCGAAGGAAGTCTTCATGACATCGCGCACCCGAATCACTTTCTTGTCACTCATAGCTTTTCCTCCACAGCCGAGGCCAGTTTTTGTATCTGATGACCCACACCCACCGCATCCTCCACGTCGAGCTGAAAGGCGATGCCGGTGCCGGGGCGGCTATCGAACTCACCGACTTCAGCGATCTTCTCCAGTATAGTGCGTGACATGTGCTCTTCCACCAGCAGCAGAATCACATCGCGCTGTGTCTCCAGGGAGAGGCCGAAAAAGGTCTTGCTCTTCTTCAAACCTTCACCGCGTGCGTGATTGATCACGGTGCACCCGGTAGCGCCGGTCTCACGCGCCGCCTCCAGCACCCTATCGGTCTTGTCATCCTCGACCAGCGCCAATATCAATTTAAAGTGCATGACATCACTCCTCTGTGTTTTCAGTGTTTGTACGTCGCCGCGCACGCCGCTCGCTCAACTGGGCGTAGGCCATAACCGACATAATGGGAAAGAGACTGGCAAAGGCGATCAGGCCAAAGCC
>DKAX01000038.1 GCA_002450975.1 Proteobacteria bacterium UBA6915 | reverse complement strand
ATAATCTCCATGTGCAGCATGCCCAGGAAGCCGCAACGGAAACCAAAACCCAGGGCCTGCGAAGTCTCCGGTTCGTAAAACAGAGCGGCATCGTTTAAACGCAGCTTGGCCAGGGCCTCACGCAGATCCTCATAGTCGTCCGAAACAATCGGGAACAAACCGGCAAAAACCTGCGGTTTAATCTCTTTGAATCCGGGCAGGGAATGCGCCGCGGGTCGGTCCACATGGGTCAGGGTATCACCTACCGGGGCGCCATCAATTTCTTTGATTCCCGCAATAACATACCCCACTTCACCGGCGCGCAAGACACCGGTGTCTGTCTGCTTGGGGGTGTATACACCTACCTGCGTAGCCAGATGATTCCTGCCGGTAGACATTACCCGAATCTTTTCACCAGATTTCAGGGTCCCTTGCACCACGCGTACCAATGAGATTACCCCGACATAATTATCAAACCAGGAATCGATGATCAATGCCTGCAAGGGGGCATCCCTATCGCCCTTGGGCGGGGGAATTTGTTTAATCAGGCGCTCCAACAAATCTTTGACCCCTAGACCGCTCTTGGCACTGACCTCGACGGCATCAGAGGCCTCGATACCAATGATATTCTCGATCTCCTCCCTGACTCTATCCGGTTCTGCTGAAGGTAGGTCAATCTTGTTCAGAACAGGAACCACCTCCAACCCTTGCTCTACCGCGGTGTAACAGTTAGCGACACTCTGTGCCTCAACCCCCTGGGCTGCATCGACCACCAGCAGTGCCCCTTCGCACGCCGCCAAGGAACGCGAAACCTCATAGGTAAAATCGACGTGACCAGGGGTATCTATGAAATTCAATTGATAGGTGTGCCCGTCCTCGGCCTGGTAATTAAGCGTGACGCTTTGCGCCTTGATAGTAATGCCGCGCTCGCGTTCCAAATCCATGGAATCAAGCACCTGTTCAGCCATCTCGCGCGCCTCCAGGCCCCCGCAAGTTTGAATAAAACGGTCCGCCAGGGTGGATTTACCGTGGTCGATATGGGCAATAATGGAAAAATTTCTGATGAATTCTATGTCGGCCATAACTTATAAAACAAAGAGGCGCCGACAACCGGCGCCTCCGGAAAAGGTTTTGCATCCTCAACGACCGGCCGCTTCAGCCGATCACCAGCCCACCGCCCAGCACCACTGAAATGGCCTGACACAGCCGGACGATTATAATGCTTTTGACCCGCGCATTAAACATTTTGTAAGTGTCTGTTATTTAGGTATTTTCAGAGCCAAAAAGACTGGGCCTCCGCGGCGTTGCACCAACATCGGGACGGACTTACCGGCTGACAAGCCCTTGACCAGCTCAACATATTGCTTGCGGCTGCGAACCTCCTGGTTATCCAGCATGAGGATCACATCGCCCTGGCGGACACCGGATTGATAGGCCGGTCCCTTACCAATTTCCTTAACCAGCACCCCTTTCTCTTTCAGATCCATTTGCTTGCGTTGATCCTTGGTCAGATCCACCACCGTCATTTGTAATACATCATCCCCCAAATCCGGTTTGGCAGGTTCACGATTCTGGGAAATCTTGGTCTCTTCTTCGCGCAACTCTTCAATGCGGATTTTAACAGTCATCTCCTTGCCGTCGCGTAACATATTAACAAGCTGATCCTTGCCAATTGGACTGATACCCACCATAGGTGGCAAATTGGAGGAATTCACCACTTCCCGGCCGTTAAACTTGAGCACAATATCCCCCACCTTGATACCGGCTTTTTCCGCAGGGCTGTCGGGCAGCACCTTGGCCACCAAGGCGCCTTTGGGGGTTTTCATATGAAACGACTCCGCCAACTCACGAGTGACATCCTGAATCAGTATCCCCATCCAACCACGTGATACCCGCCCTTTTTCCTTGAGCTGTTCGACTACCAGCATGGCCATATCAATGGGGATGGCGAAGGACAAGCCCATAAATCCGCCTGTACGGCTATAAATTTGCGAGTTGATACCCACCACATTGCCGTCCAGGTCAAACAATGGTCCACCGGAATTACCCGGATTGATGGCTACGTCTGTCTGAATGAAGGGTACATAATTTTCCCGCGGCAGACTGCGCCCCTTGGCACTGACGATTCCGGCGGTCACAGAGTACTCGAAACCAAAGGGCGAACCGATGGCCAGCACCCACTCACCCACCTTCAGCTTTTCCGAATCGCCGATCTTCACCACCGGCAGATTGCTCTCATTGACCTTTAACAGCGCCAGATCGCTGGGTTCGTCAAACCCCACCAGCTCCGCCACTATCTCGCGACGATCACTCAGGCGAACAATGACCTCGTCTGCCTCGCGGACAACGTGGTAGTTGGTCATGATGTAACCATCTTTGGAAATGATGAACCCGGAGCCGAGTGAGCGAGGATCGAGCTGCTCTGGCGCGTTTTCCTCCTCACCAAAAAAGTGGCGAAACAGGTCACCGCCCTGCCCCTCCCCCTCGCCGCGATTCATCGATGGGTGGTTGATCTTTTGCGTGGTACTCACGTTGATTACCGCCGGACCGTACTTCTCCACCAGGGTGGTAAAGTCAGGCAGGCTGGCCGCCTGTGCAGGTACCGTCCCCAACAAAAACACCAGTGATAGTGCCGACAGAGGGAAGAGTTGTTTAATTGCCATGTTCATAGTCGCTCACACCACGTCAAAATCGAATAGTTATCGCCGCCCCCGCGACGACGATATGGGATAAAAAAGCTTATTACAATCGTAGGATTATATAGGGATTAGTCCACCATTATGCAATAGAGACGGGCAGGCCGCGCATCTCCAGTCGTAGCACGGTTGCTTGAAACCTGTGATCAGCACGCACACGTTGACCGAAACGCCGCACAAGGACAAGCCCCGTCAGAAAACCGACGATGGCCCCCGTAATTGCCGCAAAATCACTGTGGAGCATCTCTTGCGTGAAATACCATTGGTCAGCGGCAAGAGCCCCCAGAAACAACAATATCAAGGGCAACATATAGACCATAAACGCCCCTTGAACCAAGGAATGCTCGTCCACTCCAACGATGACACGATCACCAACATTGACTGGCAGACTATTGGTCGCACGCACGAGCTGCCTGCGACGCGAGAAAAATTTACCTAACACCGAGGTTCCACAACCATTTTGCGCGGAACACTGAGTGCACGCGCTTTGGCGTTGAACCTCGAGCCAGGCCACGCCATCGCCCAACCGGACCACCAATGCACTTTGTTCAATCACCGCTTGTAGCCCCTGAACCCGTGCGTGCGGCTTGATTGGCGACAACCGAATTGGCAATCAGGGCGAGTGTCGCCGGTGGAACTTCCCCAAGGGCAGTGATCTGATACGCATCGACCACCGCGCCATACATATTCATCCCCCCCAAACGATTGTCCCCAAGAAAGTGTTCGTCGTCGGCAGCCAGCTTGCCAACATAGACCGAGACGCTTGCCAATCCATCGGATAGCAGCAGGTGATCAACGTGTTCTCCGGTGGTAGGCAAATATTGACGCTGGTAACTGTCGACGCGGAATCCTGCCGGGATCTGTCCAACCCGCCAACCCTGTTCACTGTTGGCGAGGGTTTTAACCTCACTGACACTGCCATCATTGCGATACCACGTGTATTTTTTTCCATCATCGCTGGGAGCCAGCATCTTCTTGGGTACCTTTTTCACCACATCCAACTGAGTAAACAAAATCGATTCAACGACCTCTCCGTTTTCGTCAACGATGTGTGATTTCAGCATCAAACCGCTTTCTTTATCGGTCCATACCCGATAACCAAAGCGCAAATTGTCATTCGGTGTAATTTCAATTCTACGGGCAGCACGACTGGCCACACGCTCATCGCTGTCACTGACACTCAAACGATAATGGCTCAACATGCTAACCGGATTTTCAGGTAACTGAGGAAAGCCAACCTGGCTGGTAGCGCGACGCTCGACCATAACCGAAAGCTTGTCCGGCATATAACAGGTCACCACGTCATCCTTGCGAATGATCTCGCGTGCCGGACCATTGAGATGCACCAGCCGCTCACGTTCACCCTTACCATCCATCTGGTGCACCAGCTGCATGGTCTCCATCTGCTTGTCATGCAGATAGACGAAGGTACCATGATAATTCAACTGCTGGGCGGCCTCCTTCATTTTATTCAGGGCCTGAATAGCTTCATCAATGGCCTGATCAGCGAAAACTGGACCGTATACGCAGCCCAGCAATGCAAATGTGGTAACGGCCTTAGATATCATCAGCGTCCTTGCGCCGGTGTCTGACCAGCATTGCTGCCAACGATGCGTGCATAGGGAAGGACTCCGGGCATACTGGCATTCAAGGTATTGGCGCTGTGATTGACTACGAAATTGTTGATCTTGGAGGCGACTTTTTCATCGGTCTGCTTGCTGGTCACTTTGACAGGCTGAGTACTGGTCTGAGCCACCACTTGAACGGTGCCACTATGTTGACCTTGCGCCATCATGGCTGAACGCTCAACATTAACGGCGAACACCGCGATTGTTGCCACTGATGCAGCTATAGCGAAACCTGCAGCATTCTTGAAAAATTTGTTACGATTCGTAGATGACCGACGTTGTGGTGCCAGGACTGTCGGCTCCTTGGCCAGGGCTTCACTGACCCGGCTGCTGATATCGAAATTCAAGGTTGGGGGTAGATTGTTTCTGATCACTTCGCCAATTAAATGGTATCGCTGCCAGCATTCTCGTAACTCTTTATCGTCCTTACACTGGTCCAGCATTTGCTCCATCTCAGCGTCTGTTAAATCCGCGTCGCACATCGCCGAAAGAATTTGGCGTTTGTCAGTCATAGTATCACCTCAATAACTCATTATTCGCTGATCAAGGGTTTCAATTGGTTATCGATCGCCTCACGTGCCCGGAAGATGCGTGAACGCACCGTACCTATCGGACAATCCATTGCCTGGGCAATTTCTTCATAACTCATGCCATTTAGTTCCCGCAAGGTGATGGCCGTGCGCAAATCCTCCGGCAACTCCTCGATGGCCCTAAAAACTGTTTTCTCGATCTCATCCTTCAGTGCAATATGTTCCGGTGAGGCATATTCCTTCAAACCGGACTCGCCACTGAAATTCTCTGCCTCCTGGGCATCGATATCGCTGGTGGGCAGGCGTCGCCCCAGTGCGATTAAATAATTCTTGGCCGTATTGATAGCAATACGATAGAGCCACGTATAAAAGGCGCTGTCTCCGCGAAAATCGGGAAGGGCCCTATAGGCCTTGATGAAAGCCTCTTGGGTAACGTCCAGACATTCACTGGAATCTCTTATATAACGGGAGACCAGTTTGGCAACTTTATGCTGATATTTCAGAACCAGCATATCAAACGCCCTCTTGTCTCCCTCTTGCACCCGCTTGACCAATACCTGGTCAGCCGCCTGGTCGCTCATATCTCCACTCTTTACTTATTCTTCATTATCGTTCACTGACCCCGGCATACCACAGTAGACATTGCTGCCTACTGGAAGTTCTCGACACCCAACACTTTATTGGCTCTCCCAAACAATACACTTCCCCCATCCCCACCCCCAGATTAAGCTATTGATTTGTTTGACCAAGCTATTCCTGCGTCTATCAACAATACGACCCGACCCATATCCCGACCGAGCAGACTACCCCTACAATCGCCTCCGCCAATTATTCCACGTTTGTTGCGACAGGAAAACGCCAAAAAACAATGCCCGGCCCCAAGACAAAATGTGTAGAATCGCCCCATGAGCATGCAATCCAACTACGACGTCTTGGTTATAGGCAGCGGTGCCGCGGGGCTTAGTCTTGCATTGCGTCTGGCGCAACACGCCAAGGTGGCCGTCGTCTCCAAGGGCAAGCTGCAGGATGGTTGCACCCAGTATGCCCAGGGTGGTGTATCCGCTGTGTTGGATGCCAATGACACCCTGGATTCACACATTGAAGACACCCTCAACGCCGGCGCCGGCCTGTGCAACCCGCAGACCGTGCGTTTTGTCGTCGAACATGGCAAAGAGAGCATCGACTGGCTGATCGAACAAGGCACGCCATTCACACCGGAAGATCCCACTATCAGCAGTAGCGGTTATCATTTAACGCGTGAGGGCGGACACAGCCAGCGCCGCGTCATCCATGCCGATGACGCCACTGGCGAGGCCATTGAGTCCACGTTGATTGTGCAAGCTAAACAGCAGACCAATATCTCGCTGTTCGAAAACCATATCGCCATTGACCTCATCACTACCGACAAACTGAACCTGCCCGGACAGCGTTGTCTCGGTGGCTATATTCTCGACCGCGACCGGCAACAAATTGTCGCAATAGGCGCCAAAGCCGTAGTATTGGCCACCGGTGGCGCCAGTAAGGTCTATCTGTATACCAGTAACCCGGATGTCTCCACCGGCGACGGCATCGCCATGGCCTGGCGTGCTGGCTGCCGCGTCGGCAATTTGGAGTTCATCCAGTTTCACCCCACCTGCCTCTACCACCCGAAGGCGAAGTCCTTTCTGATAACTGAGGCCTTGCGCGGCGAAGGGGCCCTACTGAAACTGCCCAATGGCAAACGCTTCATGCAGCGCTTCGATCCACGCGAGGAGTTGGCTCCCCGCGACATTGTCGCCCGCGCCATCGACCACGAAATGAAACGCCTGGGTATTTATTATGTCATGCTGGACATCAGCCACAAGCCGGCCGAGTTTATCCAATCCCACTTCCCCAATATCTATCGCCGTTGTCTGGAGTTTGGTTACGACATCACTCGGGAGGCCATTCCGGTGGTTCCCGCTGCCCACTACACCTGTGGCGGCATAGTCACCGACCTGCGCGGTCGTACCGATCTTGACGGGCTTTACGCCATCGGCGAAACGGCCTTTACCGGCCTGCACGGGGCCAACCGCATGGCCAGTAACTCATTACTGGAGTGTGTGGTATTTGCCGCTGCCGCCGGCCAGGATATCCTGAGCCGTCTGTCGGACCTGCCGACGCCGCCAACATTGCCAGCCTGGGATGAAAGCCGGGTCACCGATTCCGACGAAGAGGTGGTGGTATCTCACAACTGGGATGAGCTGCGGCGTTTCATGTGGGACTATGTCGGCATCGTACGTACCAACAAGCGCCTGGAGCGCGCCAAGCGCCGGGTGGACCTACTGGCCCTGGAAATCGAAGAGTATTACGGCAATTTCCGCATCAGCAATGATCTGATTGAACTGCGTAACCTGGTGACAGTGTCGGATTTGATAATTCAATCGGCTATGGCGCGCAAGGAGAGCCGCGGACTGCACTATACACTGGACTACCCCGACACAGACGATAAGCAATCGCTGCACGACACGCTACTGAAACCTAAAAATTACCGGCCTGCAAACGCAGACGAACCCGTAGGCGCCTGAACAGGTCGGCGTCAACTCGCCCATCGAAAAACATCACCCTGAAAATTCCTCGCGCCTGCACCGGTTTTAACGGCAATATCACCAGCCAGGGCAACAACAGACCGTGATCAGACAGTTCAGCCTGCAACTCCCTGCCGTCACGCAAACACAGATTCCAGCCCTGCTCCCGCCACTCCACCCGAACCACACTATCCCGAAAAAGCAACAAAGCCTGGCGAAGAATCAGACGATAGCCGCCGATCGCAACCACAACTATCAAAACCAACAGTAGCCTCGAGTCCAACGGCAGCGATAGCAACACGAAAATGGTCAGCAGATGGACCAGCAGATAAAAGCCGGCCAGGCTGCGCGAAGGCCTAATGGGGATAAACAGCGGTGTGGCGTATCTGCTGGACAACATGGGCGATGGCCGGATCGATGGGTACCGCCTGTCCCATAAAATAGTCCCACAGGGTCTGATCGGGATAGGTAAGCAGTCGTTCAAATGTTGCCTGCTCCGCATCGCTCAGTTGATCGAAACCCTGTTGCATAAAATCCTGTAACAACCAATCCAGCTCCAGCATTCCGCGCCGGCACTGCCACTGCAATCGATTGCGTGCGTTCATGTCACACCAGATGCTTGATCATCAATTGCTTAATCTTGCCAATGGCCTCGGTAGGGTTCAAGCCCTTAGGACAAACGTCAACGCAATTCATGATGGTGTGACAACGAAACAGACGGTAAGGCCCTTCCAGTTCCGCCAGACGCTCGGCGGTAGCCTGATCACGGCTGTCGGCCAGAAAGCGCCAGGCCTGTAACAAGGCGGCGGGACCGCGAAACTTGTCCGGATTCCACCAGAAGGAGGGACAAAAGGTGGAACAGCAGCCGCACAGAATGCACTCATACAGCCCATCCAGGCGATCGCGCTGCTCCGGCGTCTGGCGGTATTCCACCTCCGGCTCAGGATCGTGGACGATCAAATAGGGTTTCACTGCGCGGTATTGATGATAGAACTGCCCCATATCCACCACCAGATCGCGAATCACCGGCAGACCGGGCACTGGACGGATGGCGATGGGCTGTTTGAGACTATATAAAGGTGTGACGCAACTCAGGCCATTACGACCATTGATATTCAAGGCATCGGAGCCGCACACGCCTTCACCGCAGGAGTGGCGGAAGGTCAGGGTCGGGTCCTGCTCTTTCAGGGCCAACAAGGCATCCAACAACATCATGCCGGGGCGGCTCTTCTCCAGGACATAGTCCTGCATACGCGGCTGCTTGTCGGTCTCAGGGTTGTAGCGATAGATAGAAAAACGCATACCAACAATCCTCTTAAGATCATTCACCTTCATCGGAAGGCGGCGCTAAAGCTTGACTAGTAAACCCGCGGCTTGGGCGGAAAGCTGTCCACACTCAGGGGCTTCATGCGAACCGGCTTGTACTCCAGACGTCCCTCTTCCATAAAATACAAAGTGTGTTTCAACCAATGGATATCATCACGGTCAGGGAAATCCACATGGGAATGGGCGCCACGACTCTCTTTGCGCGCCTCGGCGGAGATCACCGTCGCCAGCCCCAGTTGTAACAGATTCTCCACCTCCAGGGCCTCGATGCGAGCGGTATTGAATACCCTGCTGTGGTCCTGCAAGCGGACGTCCGCCAGGCGCTGCTCCAGCTCACGCATCTTCTGCACCCCTTCGGTCAGTACATCGGCGCGTCGGAATACCCCGCAATAGTGTTCCATGGTCTTCTGAATCTCTTTACGAATAGTGGCCACTGACTCCCCTTGGCCCTTTTGCTCCCAGCGAGTCAGCCTGGCCATAGCGGCTTCGACGCTCGCCTCGTTCAAGGGACGGTGGTAGCGGTGCTCTTTGAGATAATCGATGATGTGGTTGCCTGCAGCCCGTCCGAACACAACGATGTCCAACAAGGAGTTTCCTCCCAGACGATTGGCGCCGTGCACAGAAACGCAAGCGCACTCCCCCACGGCATAAAGCCCGGGAATCGGCTCCTCCGGCGTGTTTTTCAACGGAACCACCACCTGGCCATGGCGGTTGGTAGGGATACCCCCCATGGTGTAGTGGGCTGTGGGAAAGACCGGGATGGGATTCTCGATGGGATCGACGTGTGCAAAGGTTCTGGCCATATCGCGGATACCGGGCAGACGTTTCTTGATCACATCGGCACCCAGGTGATCCAGCTTCAGCAACACATGATCCTTGTCGGGACCGACGCCGCGCCCCTCGCGCACCTCGATGGCGATGGCACGACTGACCACGTCACGGCTGGCCAGGTCTTTGGCCTTTGGGGCGTAGCGCTCCATAAAACGCTCGCCATCGGCATTGAGCAGATAACCACCCTCGCCGCGTACCCCTTCAGTAATCAACATCCCCTTACCGGCAATACCGGTGGGATGAAACTGGAAAAACTCCATGTCCTGAAGCGGAATGCCGGCCCGTAAGGCCATAGCCATGCCATCTCCTGTGTTAATTCGGGCATTGGTATTGTTACGAAAGATCTGCCCCGCCCCGCCGGTGGCCAGCAAGGTGGTCTTAGCCTCGATCAGCAAGGGTTCGCCGGTGGCGATATTCAACACCAGGGCGCCGAGGATAAAGCCCTCGTCATCCTTGATCAGGTCGATGGCGAAGTATTCGTCAAAGAAATGGGTCTTGGCACGAATGTTCTGCTGGTAAAGGGTGTGGAGAATGGCGTGACCGGTCCGGTCCGCCGCTGCGCAGGTGCGCGCCGCCTGATCACCGCCGAAGTTCTGGCTTTGACCGCCGAAAGGGCGTTGATAGATACGGCCGTTCTCCAGACGCGAAAACGGCACACCAAAGTGCTCCAGCTCGATCACCAGATTGGAGGCCGCACGACACATATATTCGATGGCGTCCTGGTCACCCAGGTAGTCGCTGCCCTTGACTGTATCGAACATATGCCAGTGCCAGTTGTCGGGCAGCACGTTGGCCAGGGCCGCGTTCATCCCCCCTTGCGCGGCCACGGTGTGCGAGCGGGTGGGAAAGACCTTGGAAACCACCGCCACATGAGCCTCATCCCGGGCCAGCTGCAGGGCGGCACGCAAACCACCACCACCAGCACCGATCACCAGACTGTCAAATTTTCTGCGCTCCAGGGTCATAGGCGAATCACATGAATCAAAATTTGGAATACCCAAAGCCCCATCAGAGCCAGACTAAGCCAGACCAGCACCAATAACAGGAAACGCAGACCTTGAGGATGAATGTAATCGATCAGGACATCACGCACGCCAATCCAGGCATGAAACAACAAAGAGAGAAAAAAAGCTGCACAGGCGATATTGAACCAGGGAGTGGCCAGCATGCCGCGCCACTGTCCGTAGCTCCAGGGGTCAGGGGACAATGCGGACAGGGCAAATAAGATAAATAGAAACGCCACCATGAAGACCGCGCTCAAGCGCTGCACCAGCCAACCCCGCAGTCCGCTGGCTGCCTGCCAACTCATAGCAACACCGCCAGGGCCAGGAGAAAGATCGTCAGCGCACTCAGGTTAACCAACCAGGCGGTTGAACGGGCCACCCCTTTTGAAACTCCCAGGTCGATATCGATGAACAGAACCCGAATCCCTGCCAAAAGATGATGGACCAGGGCCCAAATCAATATGGCCAACAGTAAACGGACTGGACTAAGATCCAACCAGTGGCGGATATCCTGATAGGCCTGCTCACTCTGCACAGAGAGTTGCAGCAAATAGATCAACAAGGGCAGGGTCAGAAACAGCAAAACCCCGGCGATACGATGGCCAATGGACATGACTGCGCTAACCGGAAACCGGATGCGCATTAGATTTAAAAAAGTTATTGTTTTTCTTGTGTTATTGGTTATTGGCATACAAGGCTAGTGTAGACAAAGAATACGGCGCACTCCAGCAAAACGCCTTTCTTCTGTTATGATAGTTAAAACTTTTTACAGATATTGGATGAAGTATGAGAGAAAACTGGAAAAGGTTTCTGATCAATGATGCGGGCGCCGTGGAACAGGAAGGCGTTATTATCCATTTCGGTAATCCGGAACGGGAATTGCGCGTCGTCAATACCGGCAATGTCATCGTCGACCTTAGCCATCAGGGACTGGTATCCCTCCATGGCAAGGATACCCAGGAGTTTCTACAAGGCCAATTCTGTAACGATGTGCGTGCAGTCGATGCCGGTCACAGCCAGATCAACGGCTATTGCAGTCCCAAGGGCAGACTACTGACCAGCTTCCGCCTTTTCCAGCGCCATGACCTGATCTATATGTGTCTGCCGGAAGATCTGTTGGAGCCGACCACCAAACGCCTGCGCATGTTCGTCCTGCGTGCCGATGTCAAACTGGAAGATGTCAGTGAATCCCTGGCCCAGATCGGCTTTGCCGGCCGTCAGGCAGACCAGTTTCTGCGGGAAATCGTGCCGGAGATCCCGCGCCAGGAAAACGAGGTCACCACCTACGAAGACCTGACCATTATCCGCCTACCGGGCATCCATCCCCGTTTTCACATCCTGGGAGAATTCCCGGCCATGAAAAAGTTGTGGCAGGCCCTGGATGTACACGCCGCCCCGGTTGGCTTTGATGCCTGGCGCCTGCTCGATATCCAGGCAGGCATTCCGACAGTCACCCCGGCCACCAGTGAAGCCTTCGTACCGCAGATGCTCAATTTCCAGGCCATCGGTGCTGTCAGCTTCAAGAAGGGTTGTTATACCGGCCAGGAGATCGTGGCCCGCACCCAATATCTGGGCAAACTCAAACGCCGACTCTATCTGGCTCATGTAGAGGCATCAGCTTGTCCGCAGGCAGGCGATGCCTTGTTTTCACCGGACAGCGACAGCGGCCAGGGCACGGGCAAGGTGGTCAACGCCGCGCCCCATCCTGATGGGGGATATGAACTATTGGCGGTGATTGAAATTAGCAGCGCCGAACAGAATCACCTCCATCTGCACGACGCCAACGGTCCCAAAGTCACCCTGAAGACTCTGCCCTATCCTGTTGAATAGG
>DKAX01000036.1 GCA_002450975.1 Proteobacteria bacterium UBA6915 | reverse complement strand
TATTCAACACAATCCAATCTGTTGACCCTGGAAAAGGCTGCAAACGATGGCCGTGACGCCAACATATTGGCCAGTCTGGGCCTGACGGCGCCGGGGACAAACCAATTGTTTGGTAGTGATTACTTTCAGGACCCGGTAAAAGGCCTGTTTGTCAGCATCGGTGGTCCCAGCGCCTGCTTAAATGTGCGCGCAGATCTGGGCATGCCAACACCGCTGGGTGCCTGGCCCACTAGCCGATACACACTGGCCACCTGTTTCAATCCCTTCAGTTTCGATGTCGCGACCGCCAGCAAAGGCAACTACTTCCTGATAATCGACACAGAGTCGCGCATACACCTGTTCTTTAACAACGGAACCGGGGGACTGGATGTGGGTGCCTCCGCCGGAGTTTATCCAGAGTTGTTTGGTTACGGTGCATTTGTTGATGCCCTGGCAGATGTCGGATTAGGCGCGGGAGTAACGGGATTGGATGCCTGTGCGCGTGTTCAGGCGCGTGCCGGTGTCACGACTCCCGCCCAGACGGCCGCGGCCTGCTCCGGACAGTTTGTACCTGACAGGAAAATATGTCGCAACGCAGCCTCTGTCGGTGGTGACATGCGCATGGGCACGGATTATCGGAATTTTTATCTCAAGGCGCAGTCCGGTATCGATTTTGGCATTGTCTATATCGGCGGTTGGCTCTATATCGCGCAAACCATAGATGGTGGTCTGCTTAGCCGCTTCCCCGATGATCGCTATGGCGGCTGGAGCGGTGCGACCAATATCAGCTGCGGGAGGCTATAGAAAATATGACTAGTCTATTGAGCAAAATGAGCACGGTGATACCCGCAGTCTTACTGTTAGCGTCCGTGATATTTATTCCCGTTTATGCTGCGGCACCCTGCAGTTGCGCGGACATTAGCAATATCAAGCATCGCATCGAGGAGGCGCAGGTCGCCATACACACCCTGGAAACACAGATAGGTTTTATCGACCCCGTCACTCCCACGCGTGAAGACACCTACGCTGGATTGCAAGGTTTACTACAAGCGGCTCTCAACACGGCAAATTATCAAACGTCGGCACCCGGCTTGGGTACTGCGCCGGGACAAAGGGGCCCCGCTGCAACATTGGGTGATTGCTCCATGGTATTTAGCGCCAGCGCCTCGCCCTGCATGTTGGCCGTATTGAAGGCGCACGAGCAGGTACATGCCGATGAGTGTAATCGTTGGAAGAGCGTCTGGAATCTAATTACACCGTGGCAATATAACCTGACGCTGGCACAGTTCGCCAGGCATGAAGCGAGTTCCTACCGAGCAGAATTGATATACATCGACACGATGATGCAGGCGGCTGGGTTGTATAGTTGTCCCGGTATGGCGCCGTCGCCGCCAGTAGCTGTCGCAATTGAATTGAAGCCCATTACAGAGAGTATTGGCAATGCGTCCCTGATGGAAGAGTTTGAGGTGATGCGATGAGTAAAAGTGGATTGTTCAACATGGCGATGCTGCACGGAAAAACACGTATTAAACATGCATGTGTGTTGCTGTGTGCTCTCTTGTGTTGTATGTCGGTGCCGCAAGTCTACGCTGCCGATACCCTAAACACCCAAGTCGGCAAGGATGTTATCTATCTGCAATGGCAGAGCGCGGCCAAACCGGGGCAATCAATGGTGCTTTACCGTACCAAGGCGGGTGGCAAGGCAAACAAGCTTGCCGAGATCGTGGCCTTGACCGATCCGGCTAAGGCCAACGCGGTGATGCAAAAATCACCCGACAGCTTGTCACGTGGACTGACCATCGCCCGGGATTTTACCCAAAAGATTCTTGAACGACCGGAGTTGGACCGTGCTCTGATCATGTCGTCCAGTGGCTATGCGCAGGTGCGCGGCGTTGCCTACATCGATCGAGACATCTCCAGCAACACTGACTACCACTATCGTTTGATGGTGCGCAGTGCTGACGGCAGCGAGACGGTGCTCGCTGACACCGATGTCAACAGTGGTCGCTTGACCGTTGTCGCACAACCGCAAGTAAGAGGTGATATTGCCGATGAGCGCCCGCGCATTTCTATTTCCGGTGCTTTATTAGTGCGATATCAGGTAGAACGCGCCGATCTGGCGAGTGGGCCGTGGCAACGCGCGACGCTGATACCTCTGTCGGCAACGCGTACCGGTGAAACACTCGTCTTCAATGATAGCGGTGCAACACCGGATGGACGCACCCTCTACTACCGTGTGCAGCCCGCCAATGTGTTTGACGTACCAGGCGAGGTATCCAAGGTGATTGTCATCAAGACACCGGATCTCACTGCGCCTCAACCACCGCGAGTGGATCAGGTCGGTAGTGAACCGGCAGCCGCCACGCTCAGTTGGCTGGCAGCGACGGAGAAAGATATCGCCGGTTATCATGTTTACCGTCGTCAGATATTGAATGGAACCGACAAGAACGGCCTGCCGGCAACCAGCGCGGAAAAACGCCTGACGGCGTCGCTGTTAGAACCCAATATAACAACTTATCGAGACACCGATGTCATCGCCGGGCAGATCTACCAATATGAACTGACGGCGACGGATACCAGCGGCAATGAAAGTACGCACACGCCACCCATGTTGGCCCGCCCGCGCGACACCATTCCACCCGCCACACCGCGTGGTTTGCAGGCCAAGGCGGACAATCAGGGTAAGGTGACATTGATCTGGCAGGCCAATAGCGATGCAGATTTGTATGCCTACAAAGTTTATCGTGCCGTTGATGACAATGATATGATTTATGTACACGAGTTGAATGCCAAGGACGCAACCAAGGATGAGCGCGTTACCCAAGTGGAGATCCTCGACGTGCACAGCGAGGCGGAGTACCGCTATGCGGTCAGCGCACTGGACGTCACGGAAAACGAGAGCGCCAAGTCTGCGTCAGTGAAGGTGTCCCTGCCCGATCAGGTCGCGCCGGTTGCACCGGTAATCGCAGCGGTAAACGCCGTCGATAATGCGCTGGAGATCCGTTGGCAGCCTACACCTTCCCCCGATGTAGCCGGTTACCACCTCTACCGAGGTGAGTCCAGTGACATTCTCAAACGCATAACCACCAACCCGCTTAACACGAATACACTGATCTATCGCGATAGCAGTGCTGCCGTTGGTAAGGTGTGGTTCTATGCCGTATGTGCTGTGGACCGCAACGGTAACGTTAGTGAAATGTCGGAGCCACGCTCAGGCACTAACTACAGCAAGGTGCAACCACAGACACCCAAGTCGCTGGCGGCCAACGAGATCGGTAGAGAGTGGCGCCTCTCCTGGCAGGCGGTGCCTACCGTCAGTGGTTACATTACGTTAATCAGCGATGCGCGTGACGGCGATTACAAACAATACGGTGTCTTGCTGACTGCCGCAGAGACGACTATTCCCGCGCCGGTAAGACAGGTGCGCTGGTATCGCGTGCAATCGGTATACGCTAACGGCGCGGTCTCTCCGTTGAGCGAACCGTTGGCGGTGTCGTTACCGCCGGAGGTAAAGCGATGAACAACCTATGCAAAGCAGTCTTGGTACTAACGCTCACTATGCTAACGGCGGGCTGTGACGGTTTAGGTTTGTCCGGTACCACTAACAAGGGTATGGCCACTGTTATGGCTGGGATCCGTGGGGCACCCATTAAAGAAACAGTTAGCGGAGATGCCAGCGAGTTGGTCAAGGTAAGCTATGTTGTCCTGAGTGTCAGCTCGCCCGATATGAGTACAATCACGACCAGATTGCCGGTCAATGGCGATACGGTTTCCGTTACGGTTCCGGCCGGTGCCAATCGTTTGTTCAGCGTTAGTGCCTATGATTCGGAAAATATCCTGATTTTTGAGGGTTCCAGCAATATCGAGTTGTTGTTGGCCGGGGTTACCACACGGGTGTCGATTACGTTAAAACGGGTCGTCCCGTTTATAATAGTGCCAACAGTAACGGAGACGCTTCCGGTAAACGGCGCAGAGAATTTCCCATTGAATGGCGTGGTACAGGTTACATTCAGTCAGGCAATGAATCCGGCAAGTCTTACAAATAACAGTTTTAGATTGACCTACGGCAGCGATAGTGTAGTTAACGGTAGTGTTGCTTATAATGCTGAGAATCACACAGCGACATTTACGCCAGCCGAGGCTATGCCGGCGACAACAAAGATTACCGTGACTTTGAGTGACACAATTACCGATACTACCGGTAACGCATTAGCGAATACCCCATATATATTTAATTTTACAACAGGCAGCGGCACAGTCATTAACGACACAGAGCCACCGATAGTTGTGGCAACCGACCCGGTCAATGAAGGCGTTGACGTACCACTAGATACCATTATCAGTGTGACTTTTTCTGAGGTGATGAATTGCAATACCCTCAACGCTATATCCTTTACCGTTAGCGACGGCGCGCTCGTGTCCGGTACGGTCAGCTGCAGCGACAGCAGCGCCAGTTTTACCCCCACCGCTCCGTTGGAGTCTGGCGTCAGCTATACCGCGACCATTGGTACCGGCGCCAGTGATTTGGCCGGTAATGGATTGGTGGCAAACCATTCCTGGAGTTTCACCACTGTCACCGGTACCAAGGCTTGGAGTACACCAGTGCCGATCGAATCCTATACGAATCATGTCTATGCTGCGCACGTAGGCGTGGACGATGCTGGTAATGCTACCGCCGTATGGGTGCAGTACTATGGCGGTGGAGTAACTGAGAAAGTCTACACTAACCGTTATACTGAGAAAGATGGATGGGGCAATGCAACACTCATTGGAAACTTCTCGGGCGGATTTAGCAATGCTGAAGGCGACATCGTCAGCGATATGGACAGGCCGTTGACGGTAAACAGCAGTGGAAATGCCACGCTAATTTGGTCTTACGATGATGGCGGTAGCGTCTCTGCGCACCCCTATGTCAGTCAATATGTGCCTGGCTCTGGTTGGAGTACACCGGCGTCGCTGGCCGACGGTTATGCCGATACCATATACAGTGTTCCAGCCGCGTCTGTCGCGATGGATAAAAGCGGCAATATAGCCGCAGTCTGGCACATGGCGTACAGCGTGTTAGCTAGTCGCTACAACGGCAGTTCATGGTCAGCAACGACAAATCTCAGCGCGGACAATTCGACCTATGCAGCCTGGAAACCGAAGGTGGCAATTGGTGGCAACGGGAAGTCCATGGTGGTGTGGGAACAAACAATTGACGGATCGCACTGGGGTATTTGGGCCAAGACTGGTGGTTCTACTAGCTGGGATATCACTGCGGTCACAGTATATACCGACGCCAGTGGTCAAGCTATAACGCCTGACGTAGCTATGGACGACGCAGGAAATGCCATCGTCGTGTGGAGCTTTAATAAAGACGCTACAACCCGCGGTGTTATGGCACGTAGACGTAGCGCCACTGGTGTTTGGAGTGCGCCGGTACAGATACATTCAACGGCCCCAAATAACGCATTTTCTCCGCACATAGCGATGGATGCTGTAGGCAATGCGGTTGTTGCCTGGGAGAATAAATTCGGCTCTGACAGCACAGGCAATATATGGGCGTCCCGCTACCGTGTGTCCAGCGATTCCTGGGACACTCCAACATTGATTGAAAGTGTAAGCGGCGATGTTCGCAATCATCGTGTCGCTATAAATAAGGGCGCAGTCGCTGTTATCTGGCAACAAAAAAATGCAACCGGTTGGGACATCTGGGCCAACTACGCCACTGCAGGCGGTGATTGGGGTACGGCGCAACGGGTGGAAGATGCCAACGGTGATGCGGGAAATCCTGATATCACCATGGATCAAAAAGGCAATGCCATCGCGGTGTGGGAACAATACGACGGAAGTGTTTATAGTGTTTATTCATCCCGTTATTCACCGCTCGTCACCGATACTAATGCGCCCACGGTAGTTTCTACATCACCTGACGATGGCGCTGCCGATGTTTCCGTAGCCAATACGCTCAGCGTGATATTTTCCGAGGCGATGGATTGCAGCACGCTGAACAACGCCACTTTCACTCTCAGTGACGGCACACCAGTTGCCGGTACCATAAACTGCAGTAACGATAGCGCCAGTTTTACACCTGATGCGGCCTTGGCCTACGGTACAAGTTATACGGCGACCATCAGCAGTAGCGTCTTGGATCTATCCGGTAACGGTTTGGCGTCACCCTATGTCTGGAGTTTTACCACCGTAGCGCAGAATCCGGGTGACACCACACCGCCGACCATCGTCTTCAATGATCCAATGGACGGTGACGTGGATGTTCCCCTCGATATCGCCCCTTCGGTTGTGTTCGACGAAGAGATCAATTGCAACAGCGTTAATATGCGCATGAGTGTGCCCGATGGCGACTTGCCGGGCAGTGTTACCTGTAATGGGTACCTGGTCTCTTTCGTGCCGACAGACCTGCTTTTCCTCGGCAACACATACACTGCCACGATGGCCGGTACCGTGACCGACATGGCGGGTAATCCCATGGGCAGTGATTATAGCTGGTCGTTTACCACAGTTACCGTCGATAACACGCCGCCAGTGATTAGCGCAACGACGCCGCTAGCGGGTAGCACGGGTGTAAACGTCAACAGCACCGTGACAGTGACATTCGACAAGGCCATGGATCCCAGCACCATCGACGCCACCAGCTTCAGTATGAGTTACGGTGGGGGAACATTGATCAGCGGCAGCGTTTCCTATGACGATGTAAGCAACAGTGCCACTTTCACACCCGGCGCCATATTACCCTTGGATACGCTGATAACGGTCACGGTCACCACGTCTGTTACTGATATGGTTGGCAACGCGTTGGAGACGGACTATGTGTTCAGTTTTGCCACACAGGCGACGGATGCCGTGCCCAGTTTTTCCGGCCTGACCATGGCGGTGCCGACATCTTCCACCACAGCGGATGTGGTGTGGGAGGCGGCCATAGATGATGTGAGTGCAGCCGACCAGATCGTGTATGACATCAGTGTTAGCGATACGCCCGATGTTCCGTTCACTACCACAGTTACCACCGGACCAGGAGTTTTGCGCTATGCCATTACCGGTTTAACTGAAAATAAAGACTATTACGTCAAGGTGCGTGCACGTGATGGCTCCGGCAATAGCGACGACAATGTGGTCGAGGCGCAGGTTATGACACCTGTCGCCGGCCCCGATCCGGTTGGACCGCCGCCGAACATCTACGATCTTAAGGGCGTCCCTACCTCGGGCCTGTCCAACCGCATCTATTTTTCGTATCTCGATATCACCTGTGGTTCGTATACGCTGGACTTTGGTGACGGCACTACCGATACACACTACTGTCCGAATAACGCGGGGGCACCTGTCGATATAAATCATGCCTACGTTGCGCCGGGTACCTATACCGTGACTTTGGATGATGCCGGTTTGGTGCAGTCTATGGTGCTATCGGTCACGCGCGTCATTCCATCGCAGATACCCAGCCGTCTTGCTGCGGGTGGCGCACAAACACTTTTTATCAAAAACGACGATGTTACCCTCGCCTGGGGCTCTAATCATGCGGGTGCGCTTGGGGTAGGACCGTTCGACGTGAGCGGCATCAGCATTAGCGAGACCGTTCTTACCAAGCCGCCGGTGTTAACCAGCAACATATTCCTGTCCGTCGACGCGCGCGGTTGGTACTCGGTGGCTCTGGTCCATGATGGCACGGTGTGGGGTTGGGGGATGGGCGATCGCGTGGACTCCGCCAATTTTGATAATCCTTCTCCACTAAAAATAGCCGGACTCGGTAATATCATTGCCATCTCGTCCGGTTACAACCATACGCTAGCGTTGCGCAATGATGGTATGGTGTTTGGGTTTGGTATAGAAGACTACTATTCCATAGGCCCTTACATCGGCAGCGGCGCGGCACGTGCCATCGGCGGACTGTCACACATCATTGCGGTCGCAGCGGGCGAACAACACTCCATGGCGCTGAGTTCCGATGGCACGGTATTCACCTGGGGTGATAATGCCCTAGGGCAACTTGGTAGTGGCACCACCGACATGCAGAAGACACCAACCGTTGTTGATGGCTTGTCGGGTGTAGTTGCTATTGCCGCCGGCAGTTGGCATTCGCTGGCGCTCAAGTCCGACGGCACTGTATGGGCCTGGGGCAGCAATGCCCATGGCCAAGTGGGCAATGAATCCACCGAAAATCAGTTAACACCAGTGCAGGTTTTGAGCGACGTCGTATCATTCTCCGCCGGCAACAATCACACTCTGGCGCTGATGAGTGACGGCACCGTCATGGCATGGGGGTATAACGAATACGGTACCGTCGGCGATGACACTACTGTCGACAAATACCTGCCGGTGGCATTATCTATCACCGATATCAAAGAGGTCGACGGCGGTGAGTTCCACTCCTGCGCACGCCGCGCCAGCGGTGTGGTCTACTGCTGGGGTGACAATAGTCAGGGGCAGTTGGGCGATGGCACAACGACGGATTCACTGGCACCCAAGATGATTTTCGACTAACGCCGCTTGTGAGCCAAAGATCGCCTATGCTACAGTCAACAACGGCTATCGGTGAAGCGATGGCCGTTTTTGTCAATAGGATTACGGGAGTAGTACATGCAGTTTTCAAGGATCACATTTGTTTCAGTAGTTGTTGCTCTATTGACCCTGACCGGTTGCACCTTCAGCAAAATCCTCATCGAATCAAAAATGAAACCGCCCAAGGTGACCTACAGTCATCACAAGGTGACAGGCGTGACGGAAAAGTCCGCTACAGTGGATGTTTTCTTCAAGGCCGACAATCCCAACGAGGTCGGTCTGATCAATGTCTTTGTCAATTATCGTCTGGCGGTGGAGGGCAAGCGCTTTTTCAGTGGCAAGGATATCAGCGTCAAGCTCAAACCCAAGGGCGTGACGGAACTGAAGGTACCGGTCAAGGTGGTCTACAAGGATGCCTTTAAGGTACTGGGTAAGGTGGCGGAAACCATCATCCTCGATGAGAAGACTATCCCGGTGAGAGTCGATGCCACCATCTATGGTAAGCCCACGGCCTACAACCAGGTGGAGAGTGGCACACTACCGTTTAAGTTCAAGATGGATATCTCACAAACCATCGATGTCCCCCTGCCGGAAAAAGAGATCGATGCCGCCAAGAAGAAGCTCAAAAAGGAGCTGAAGAAACTGTTCTGAACTCGCTAGGTGTCGGATTCACCGGCGCCTAGACGTA
>DKAX01000005.1 GCA_002450975.1 Proteobacteria bacterium UBA6915 | reverse complement strand
GAGTTCATTGCGCGGCACGAACAGGGCGGCCAACGCGGTCCATAGCACAGTGACGATCAACAGTACCTTGCGCCGGGTGATGACGAAGTCGGCCACCTTGTCGATTATGCGGATACGAAAATCCTGCTCGCGCGCCCTACCGACAGGGAAGGCGGCCAGGATTGCCGGCAATAAGGTCATGCTCAGTAGCCAGGCGTAGAACACCCCCAGGGCCACCATATTGCCCAGGTCGCGGTAGGGCGGTGAGTCACTGAAGTTGAGACATAACACGCCGATGATGGTGGTCAGGCTGGTGATGAATACGGGATTGAGATTGATGCGCATGGCCTCGCGGATTGCATCGTCGCGGCTCAGTCCCTCGTTGAGTGCATGATAATAACTGATCAGGATATGCACCGCGTCGGCCACGGCGATGGTCATGACGATGCTCGGCACCCAGCCGGCCACCGGCGTCAGGGTCGCGCCCATCCAGCCATAGGTACCCATGGTGGCGACAATAGCGAAGGTCACCAACAACACGGTGATGATCATACCCATGGTACTGCGCAATAATATTATCAGGCCCAGGATCAGGATGGCGTAGCTGAGACCTACCAGACTTTCCATGTCCTGCGCCACCGCCTCACCCAACACCACCCCGGAGGTGGCGGAGCCGGCCAGCAGGATCAGGGCATCGGGATAGGCCGCACGCATCTTGGTTTGTAGTTCGCGCGCCGCCTTGACCGCCTCGTCGGGGGCCTTTTTATTATCGTCCGGCAGGCGCAGACGTATCGCCACGCCGGTGGCCGAGCCGTCGCGGGCAATGGCGTTGTCCACCAGTGTGGGTTCGTTCAGAATCACCTGTTTGATCCAGGCAATCTTCTGAGTCGACAAATCGGCCTTGTCGCGCAGAATGTAGTGGGTACTGAGATCGTCGCCGCGGGCCTCGGTGTGCTGGAAATTGGTGATGGAGTTGACCCGTTCTGCATAGGGCAGTAACCAGCCGGCCTCGGTCAGGTCGTGGATCAGCGACAGGTACTCTTCATTAAACAGGTCACCCTGGGGATTGCGCACATAGTAAAACACGGCGTCCTGTTTGCCGTAATCGGCCTCCATGCGCTCCAGCGCTGCCAGCTGCGGATTGTCGTTGCTGAAGTAGACGCGAAACTCATTGGTGAAACTCAGGCGCCCCATGCCCACCGCCAGGGTCAACGCAGCCAGTAGTGTCAGCAGAATCACCCGTTTGGGATGGCGCAGAATGGCGTTGACGAAACCACCAAATCGATTTGTTTCCATTGAGATTTTCCCCCTGAAGGGGAGCATAGCAGGGATGTTACCGCAGTATAAGGGGTAGCTATTGAACGATTGTCCTGGCCTGGGCCACCGGCAAACTCTAATCTGAGATATTGCCAAAAGGGGAAAGAAGGCGTAGCGTTTTATACAAGATGCAGATGGTTTGGCTTTATTGTTCGTCAACTTTGCCGATTGGGAGAGAGATGTCGCTTCGCTATATCTTGGTTGTTGTATTTTTAATGAGTGGCAGTGTTTGCGCCGAGGAAACCGAGTTTCCACCCGCCAGGCATGCCATAGGCTTTGGCGGCGGTGGTGTGGTCGGTACCGGCTTGACCTATCGTCACTATCATGAAAATTTCTACAGCCAGTTCGCCTTTTTTGCACGCATTACTGAGCAGGACAATCTTTCTTTGTTGATGGGCGGCGTCTCTCTGGGCCGCAAATTGAGCGAGTTGCCGGTGTCCAAGGCATTGCCACCGACCGCTCTGGTGTTTTTTGGTGGTGTCAGCGGAAATTATTCGAAAAAAGACATTGCTGAAGGCAATCCCGACGAGCTCAGAGATATCGAAAGATCCGTTCAAACGGGGGTAGGGATTGCCCTGGATATCGGCAACACATTTACCCCTGGACTGTTGTTTTCCATAGGAACGACCTATGCCTTGTCTATGGAGGATACGGGCGATCAATGGGAGTGGGACCTCGGGCCATTGGTTAATTTCACCATTCTTTATAACTGGTAGCAGGAAGGGTTTCATGGGACCGCGTATGCAAAGATACAGTCTATTCATGCAACTGCTGCTGATCGGAATGCTCGTAGCGATTCAGCCTGCAGTCGCAGAGGAGAATGCGGGTCATGGTCTGGGTTTTAGTGTTGGCTTTGTGCAAGGCACGGGCTTTACCTATGTTCGCTACCTCGGGCCGCATATGCTGCAATTTACCTTTGACGGCAGCGTCGATCATTTAACGGATGAATTCGGTGAACGCGACAGCGTCCAGACCGATTATCAAGTCGGTTTTTCCTATGCGCGCTATCTGCACCATGTCAGGGAACCCAAGTCCATGCTGCCGGTTTCTTTGAAGCTGATCGCCGGGCTCGATGTCCATTACCAAAAGGGTGAAATCTATCCAGAGGTGATCTTTGCGGGTGATGATCCTACGCCTATCTATGACGAGTCCTATTTTTACCACGCAGGCGTTGGTTTGGGCATAGACCTGGGAAGTCCGAATCAACCCGGGTTGGTCTACTCCTTCATGATCAGTTACGCATTATCCATAGAAGAGGTCAATCAAGAACCGCAGTGGGAGATCAGCCCGCTGCCAGCGGCCGCTCTGATCTATCATTGGTGAATTTGCTATGACACGTCCTCAGATAAAAAGATTAACCGTTATCAGTATCGCACTGCTGGCGTTACTGGGTACACAGACGACGGCGGCGGAAGAAGATGTTCATAAAGCGGCACAACAGGCAGTGGGCTTTAGTGCCGGCTGGATTTCGGGCAATGGCATCACCTATCGCCGCTATTTTGGTGACCGGTTTGTCCAGGCAACCTTCGTCGGTATAGTCAGCGGCAGTGCCAGCAACGCCTACGTCAATACCGCCGTCTCCGCGGGTACCTACCTGCACAAGATCCCCGCGCGCGGTATCTTGCCGCCAGTTGGTTTGAAAATATTGGCCGGCGCTGATTTTCTCTATGAGAAAAATGCCTATGAACAGGTAGCCAGTGATTCCCCGAAAACGGTCAATGAATCCGGCAGCAAAGAGGAACAGCAAAGTTTTTATGGAGCGGGCTTCGGTCTCGATTTTGGTAATCCGGGCCGCGCCGGTTTAAGCCTGTGGTTTACGGTAAACTATGTCTTTGCCTACGATGGTATTGGTGAGCCCAGCTTTAGTGCATTTGGCGCCAGGCCGTCAGCGGGAATTCTTTATGGCTGGTAATGTTTCAGTAGTATATAGCCTATCCCGGTTTCACTCAGTCCGAATTTGATTTCGTTGACCGATCCTTGGGCAGATGTTCCTATGAGTGTGTGTGGGAACGAACGATTCCATCGTCTATGAATTTTATTCAATCGCAATACCAATTTGCCTGCCAAGTATCGCTCTGCCCGAATTGATCGTGTAGAAAACACCGGGTGGGATGTTTTCGACCAGTATGATTAAAATAATTGTCGCTACCGTTATCAAGATTATGGCGAGTGAGTCGATATGGTCGACAATCCATAATTTTTTGTTTTTCGCATGTTTGAACTCCCGAAGAATTGTTAAGTGATACCACCATCTTCTAAATAAATAAGAAAGAAATTCGATCATGATTCGAGTGGTCCAATTGTTGCAAAAAACCTGGCGTGGCGTGCAATGTGAATCCGAAGGTCTGAAGATTTGCAATAAGCTAGTCGGTAAATAGCCGGTCACTTACTGCTTTTCGTTTC
Source organism: Proteobacteria bacterium UBA6915 (assembly GCA_002450975.1). Taxonomy (GTDB): domain Bacteria; phylum Pseudomonadota; class Gammaproteobacteria; order UBA6915; family UBA6915; genus UBA6915. The sequence goes on along the minus strand of DKAX01000005.1, from coordinate 25,638 downwards.
TCTATTTTTTAATGAAAATTATTCCCCTGAAATCGCTCATTGCTATTTCGACTGCTGGGGCGGAGTAGGCTGTTTATCGACGAGTTCCATATTCTTGTCCATACACGCCCATGCGGGTGCGCTGCGCGTCCATATGTTCATGGTGGGACGAATGGATGAGGGATTCGATAATGTCCCCGCCCGCACCACCGTGAAATCCGGTGTGGACGAAGAGTTGGAAAATAGATGGGTTCCGCACTTTGGGCAGAAGCGCCGCGTCATTTGATCGCCGCTGTCGGCAGTGCTGATAAACTGTTCCAGTTTACCAGAATGCTTTATTGTTGCCGTTGTGACCAGGATGTTTACCGTCCCGTTCGCCGCAATTTTCTGACAATCCTTGCACCAGCAGATTCTCGCGGCTAAGGGATCAGATGAAAGGGTATATTGTACTGCGCCGCAAAGGCATGATCCTGTTCTGTTAGTCATTTTCGTCCTCAACTTTTATATAAACCATGGGCTTTCTTTATTTTGTCGATGTTGTGTAAAAAATCGGGTATAAAGCCAAATATATAACTAACCAATTACTAGTGGTTTGACAGCTGTTCGCTCCCCGGCATTGTGTTGGTTCTATGTGAAATTTCTCGATTCGACGTTATCTGTGCTTTCTTTCCACATGTTTTTTGAAATTGTTTAAAATATTTTGCCAGCCTTGGCGTTGTTGTTCCGCAGAATTTACATCTTCAATTTCGAAAGTTTCTACGACGTGTATGCCTTTCTCATTTTCCGAAAATAGTATTTTTACCTTTCTGTTGTCGCCCAGAATATATTCGATTCGGTTGTTTTTATCGATGGCTGTGAATGTTCCAAAAAAATCAAATCCAAATGAGCCGTCTTTTGCTTCCATGCGATAATTAAAATCACCACCTACGCGTAGATCTATTTCCGCTTTTGGGCAGCACCATTCCTCGAGTGCGAAATTCCATTGTGTTATGTCTTCCGGTGTTGTCCATGCCGACCAGGCCGTATCAAGATCTGCTTGCACGATCGTTTCAATCGTTATTTCCATAGATTTGTCCTATGCGGTTATGTGTGATGGGTAACTGGTTTAAAACATATGGCGCGTAGATTGTGTATATTGTCCGTTTTAAATTGGTCAGGAGGAACTGGTTTTTAAAAGGACTTGCGTCATTCGATCAATGTTTTGCTCATTCGCTGGTCCTACAATGCTCATGACAGTCTGGGCAGTCTCAGCATCTGCAAATTCTTGTTCCCAGCTCAGTAAAGTACCTGTGGCTGTCGGCGCAAGGCTTACAGTAAGTGTGAAGTATGGAGCGCACACATGCTCAATCACAATCTTACGTCCTGGTATAAGTTGCTTAAATACATTTTCGTTCGGGTAACTATTGCCATCAGGGTCATGCATAACGAACTTCCATTTACCACCAGTCTTAAATTCAAAGACTTCAAATGTATTGGTAAAACCAACAGGTCCCCACCAAAGGGCTAAGTGATCAGGCGACTCAAAAGCACCATATACTGCCATTGGAGTGAACGGTATTGTTCTGGATGTACGAATAATGCTGTCTTCAAGTGCCATAATAATTGTCAAGTGATTGAGGGAAAGCAAACGACGGAGCCGAGTATATACCCAAAATTAAATTTTCTTGGCCTTTGGCATAAACGTCTCAAAATTTGCATGGATATTGGGGGTTGGCCTATATCATAGAGTTTATTGCAGCCGCCATTTCATACAAAATGCCAGATTACCGCAACATAGTATAAAAAAAATACATAACAAGAAGATAGGTGTTAGTGGTTGAGTTTTGGACAAGATAGGGTTTTAGTGAAGGATATATTATTGTCCGTTTCCGTATATTGGGCGATTACCGGAAACTTTCGAGATTGAATACCATTGGTGTTAAATTTTGCCACCATTGGTGAATATAGGATAAAGTGAAACGGAAAATTGCTTTGAGCCTACTAAATAAATAAAAAGGGGGGGATATGTATCGGCGTGTTATCGGTATCGCGGTGTTTATCATGCTGGGAGCGGTGAGCATAGTGCAGGCAGCGGATGCCCCGGCCAGCGAAGAGGAGCAGTACATGGCCTGGGCGGCGGGGATCTGGCAGTCGCTCAACCGGCGTCAGGGGGACGTTAAGCTGGCCGACGGGGCGGCGACCCTGAAGGTCTCCAAGGAATTTTATTATCTCGATCCGACCGATACCGAAAAGGTGTTGGTGGATATCTGGGGTAATCCGCCCGGCTCCGGTACCGAGACCCAGGGGATGCTGTTTCCGGAGGGCACTACCCCGTTCGACGATGGCTCCTGGGGTGTGTTGGTTAACTATGAAGAAGATGGGCATGTCTCCGATGAGGATGCAGACAAGATCAATTACGATGAGCTGTTGGCGCAGATGCAGGAGGATACCCGCCAGGCCAGTGAGGAGCGTGTCAGCGCGGGCTATGAGCCGGTGGAGTTGATTGGCTGGGCGGCCAAGCCGTTTTATGACAAGGAGTCACACAAGTTGCACTGGGCCAAGGAGATCAAGTTCGGCAACAATGAATTGAATATGATGAATTACAGTATTCGTGTATTGGGTCGCAAGGGGGTGCTGGTTCTAAACTTTATCACCGATATGAATCAAAAGGCCGTTGTTGACAAGCACATCAATACCGTATTGGCCATGGCCGATTTCGATCAGGGCTCCCGTTATGCCGATTTCGATCCCAGTGTGGACAAGCTTGCCGCCTATGGCATCGGCGCGCTGATTGCGGGCAAGGTGTTGGCCAAGACCGGCTTGATCGCTGCTGCAATAATCTTTGCCAAGAAATTCGGCGTCCTGTTTTTGATAGCCATTGGCGCGCTTTGGAACAGGTTTTTCCGCCGGAAAAAGCAGGTGGTGTAGTCAGGAGTGTTCGTGCAGTGTGAGGGGTTCGCTTGTCCACCATAAAGGACGATAGGGGGAAGTGATGAAACGATATCTTGTGATTATCGCTTTGGCGGCGATTGTGAGCGGTTGCGGTGTATCCTGTTATGTTGACAGGGATCGCAGTGGTGTCGATGCACTGGAGAAAAACCGGCAGTTGTGGCGAAAACAGAATATGGAAAACTATGTCATGCTGTTTGACGGCATATTCTATAGCCGGGTCAGGATTTCGGTGGCGAACGGAGAAATTGTCCTGATTCAAAAGGTCTTGGGCGATGGTTCGATAGGCGACGAGGTGGCGGAGGAACGGTATGCGGACTATTTCATTGTCGACAGCCTGTTTACCGAGATCGTCAGGTTGGATAAGGAGGTTGACCGATTGGATGTGGAGTTTGATCCCGTTCTCGGCTATCCCTCCTATGTCTATGTCGATCGTGAGGGATTGCGCTGCAATTGCCTGGGAATGTGCACAGACGCCATAGATGATGAACATTCATACACAGTTCAGTTGGAAACATCGTTGTAACGGACGAACAATCAGTCATTCATGCGAGGTATGTGATGGTAGTGCATAAAGGCAGCTGCCACTGTGGCAGAGTACAATTCGAGGTCGAATCGGAAACGGACCTGGAAGTTACCGAGTGCAATTGCTCGATCTGTTCCAAAGCGGGTTACCTGCATTTGATTGTCCCCAAGGAGAGGTTTCACTTGGTATCCGGCCAGGATAGTCTACAGACCTATACCTTCGATACCCATGAAGCCAAGCACCAGTTCTGCAAGACCTGTGGAATCAAGTCTTTTTATATTCCCCGCTCGCATCCCGATGGTATCAGTGTCAACGTCAGGTGTCTTGACCCGTCGACCATCGGAGAAATTTCCATTAAACAATTCGACGGCCGCAACTGGGAGGAGAATATACACACGCTGAAACCGTTAGTCGATTGAACTGCATCAGCCAGGTCATAGAGGTCGCGTGTTGCCAATGGCAACAACAAACCTTTAATTTTCTTATCGGAGAGGGGTTCCTGTTACACCTGTTATGCAGCGAGAAGATTAGTGCCACCGGTTTGAATACATTTACCCTGCAGGCAATAGAGGAAACGACTCCGGTTGCGCCGGATGAAGCGCTGACCAACCATGACTATATTGGTTGGACTGGTTTTAATAAGTAAATAACCGATTACAAGGTAACGAGAAAGGCCGCGGATTGCGGCCTTTTTCACTTGTCAGTGGATAGCAGCGTAACTATCGGGTTATCGCGCTGCTATTCGTTTGGTGCGCACAATCTGATACGCACGACTCAGGTATCCCAGCGGTACCGACCAGACGTGTACCAGGCGGGTGAAGGGGAAGAGTAAAAAGATCGTCATACCCATTATCAGATGCACCTTGAAGATGGTGTCGACGCCGGCGATGGCGGCCGGGTTGGGACTGAAGCCGACGATGCTCTGTGCCCATTCCGCCAGGGTGATCATCAAGGCCGGGTCCATGCTGTTGGCATGGTGCACCGAGGTGGGCAGGGTGGAGAGGCCCAATAACAGCGTAACCATGATCCAGGAGAGGATGAAGATGTCGCGCTTACGGCTGGTGAAACGCACGCGCCGATTGGTCAGGCGGCGGGTCAGCAGCATCAGGCCACCCACCAGACACATACCACCGAATACAGCACCGGCGCTGATGGCCAACCACTGGTGGTCCAAGTCACTGACACCCAGGCTGAGGAAGAGGCTGTGCGGGGTTAACAATCCAACCAGGTGACCGAAGAAGATGGCGATGATGCCTATGTGAAACAGGTTGCTGGCAGTACGCATGTATTTTTTTGATAGCAACTGACTGGAGTCGGCCTTCCAGGTGTATTGCTCACGGTCGTAACGCAGCCAGTTGCCGAGCAAAAAGATGGTGCCGGCCAAATAGGGATAGACGCCGAAGAAGAAGTCATGCAGGTTCATTTTGCTCTCCTCATGCCGCGGCGCTGGCCAGATGGCCGCGTCGTTCGATGATGCGTAACAGAGGCGCGTAGATGCTGTTCGCCTCCTCCAGATTGGCGGCGATGACGGTGATCACCTTACCGGCATCGGCCAGGAAGACACGCGCCTGCAACTCATCCAGGGTGGAGACATACTCCAGTATCAGCGGCAGGTAGTCCGGCAGTTCATTGGCCTCGATCTCCAGCCCATTGCTGCGGTAGTGTTCTCCCAGGTCGATCAGCGCCGGGCCGCGGCCACGGTCATCGCCGAATAAATGGTGGGTCAGGTGCAGGCTGTGTTCCGGCACCAGATCGAAGGTGCGCACATACTCCGCCTGCGCATCCACCAGTGATTGTTTACCCAGTTCCGCCACCACCTTTAACAAGGCGGCGCGCTCTGTGTCACCGATGCCGTCATCCTGTGCGATGATCTCCGTCAGCAGAGGCAGGTTGTCCCACAGTTCACGGTCGGGATAGTCGAGCAATCGGGCCATAATGCGATAGATAAGCATGCCTGCCTCCTTATTTCTTTTCGCCGCGGCGCGGCGGCGGTACGAATTCCACCGGCACCGCCGTGCTGGAACGGCGCACGGGGAACAGAGAGAAGCCTTGTGCCTGGCTGGAGGCCGGGTTGCCCGGTGAGAAGCCCATCTGCCCCTGGAAAGCATAGTAGTCTTCCTGGCGGTACTCCTCTTTCGCCGTTGGGATGACGAAGCGATCTTCGTAGTTGGCGATGGCGAGATAACGGTACATGTCCTCCGCCTGTTGTACGCTTAGACCGACTGCATCAAGTGCCGCGGTGACCGATTTGTTTTCCACGTGCTTGGCCCGTTGATAACTACGCATGGCCATCAGCTTGCGCAGCGCCTTGATGATGGGTTGTTCATCACCGGCGGCGAGCAGGTTGGCCAGATACTTGGCTGGGAAACGCAGTGATTCAACTTTAGGAATACAACCGTCGGCTTCGGTGGGTAGGTTACCCTGATCGATGTGAGTCTGCACCGGTGACAGCGGAGGCACATACCACATCATAGGCAAGGTGCGGAACTCCGGATGGATGGGGAAGGCGATCTGCCAATCCATCGCCATCTTCCACACCGGTGACTTTTGCGCCGCCTTGATCCAGTTGTCGTGGATACCGTCGGCCTTGGCCTGGGCGATCACCTCGGGATCATTGGGATCGAGGAAGATGCCCATGTGTGCCTGATACAACCCTTTCTCATCGCTGGCCGCCACTTCGCTGATACGATCGGCGTCGTAGAGCATAATGCCTTGATAGCGGATACGACCGACGCAGGACTCGGCACATACTGTGGGCATGCCCGATTCGATGCGCGGATAGCAGCCGATGCACTTTTCTGATTTTCCCGATTCCCAGTTGTAGTAGACCTTCTTGTAGGGACAGCCGCTCACGCACATACGCCAGCCTCGGCACTTCTCCTGGTCTACCAGCACGATACCGTCCTCTTCCCGTTTATAGATAGAACCGGAAGGGCACGATGCAACGCACGCGGGATTCAAGCAGTGGTTACATAAACGCGGCAAATACATGTGGAAGGTGTTTTCGAATTCGGCGTACATCTGTTTCTGTATACCGTCGAAGTTTTTATCCTGGCTGCGCTTGGCGAACTCGCCGGCCAGGTCATCCTCCCAGTTGGGGCCCCAGGTGATCTTGTCCATCTGCGAACCATCGATGGCCGAGCGTGGGCGCGCAGTGGGCGCCGCCTCGGACAGCGGCGCCTTTTGCAGGCGTGCATAGTCCATCTCGAAGGGTTCGTAGTAGTCGTCGATCTCCGGCATATTGGGATTGGCGAACAGATTGACGATCTTGCTGGCGCGACCGCCGGCCTTCAGTTCCAGCTTGGTGCCTTTCTTGATCCAGCCGCCCTTCCACTTGTCCTGGTTCTCCCATTGTTTGGGATAGCCGATGCCCGGTTTTGATTCCACGTTATTGAACCAGACATACTCCACGCCCTTGCGATTGGTCCAGACGTTCTTGCACGTGACCGAGCAGGTGTGGCAGCCGATACACTTGTCCAGGTTCAGTACCATGGCGAGTTGTGCACGTACTTTCATCGCTTGCTCCTCTTAATTGTTGATGCCCGGCGGGTTGGGTTGCGCCTCGCGCTCGTCGGTGAGCGGGCGTTCCAGCCAGTCGATATCTTTGTCGGCTATCTTGTGGATGATAACGTACTCATCCCGTTGCGAACCCACCGTGCCGTAGTAATTAAAGCTGTAAGCAAGCTGGGCGTAGCCACCGACCATGTGCGTGGGTTTGACCACGGTGCGTGTCACGCTGTTGAGTATGCCGCCACGTTTGCCGGTGGTGTTGGAACCGGGCACATTGACGTTCTTCTCTTGTGCGTGATACATCATTGCCATGCCGTTGGGCACGCGTTGACTGACAATGACGCGCGCCACCGTGGCACCGTTTATGTTGACCGCCTCCACCCAATCGTTATCCTCGATGCCAACACGCTTAGCGTCCTCTTCGCTGATCCACATATAGGGACCACCGCGGAACAGCGTCAACATGCGCATATTGTCCTGGTAAGTGGAGTGTATGCCCCATTTGGAGTGCGGCGTGATGAAGTTCAGTACCAGATGGGGTTTGCCTTTGACGGCGGGCGGCACGTCGTAGTGCGCCTTCAGATCCACCGGTGGTTTATAGACGCAGAAGCCTTCACCGAAGTCCAGCAGCCACTCGTGATCCTGGTAGAACTGCGCGCGTCCGGTGAGGGTGCGGAACGGAATATGTTCGTGGATGTTGGTGTAGCCGGCGTTATAGCTGACCTTCTCCGATTCGATACCGGACCAGGTGGGCGCAGTGATGATCTTGCGCGGTTGTGCCTGGATATCACGGAAACGGATCTTGTCCTCGTGACGACCGGCATAGAGGTGCGAATGATCGATACCGGTCTTCTTGGACAAGGCCTGCCACGACTTGTGCGCCACCTCGCCGTTGGTCTCGGGTGCCATCTGCAGGATGGTGTCGCACACGGAGATATCCTCCTCCAGTGACGGCATGCCCTTGGATACGCCTTCCACCTGTACCGTGTGGTTGAGGTCCTTGAGTTGTTGGTACTCCTCTTCGGTGTTCCACTCGATACCCTTCACACCGTTACCGATCTTGGTCATTAAGGGACCCAGACCGATGAACTTGTTGTAGGTGTCGCCGTAATTGCGCTCGACCACCTTCAACAACGGCAGGGTCTTGCCCGGCACCGGTTCGCACTCGCCGCGTTTCCAATCTTTGGTACCCAGCGGTTGTGCCAGTTCGGTGGGGGTGTCGTGGTGCATGGGCAGGGCGACCACGTCTTTGCGTGTACCCAGGTGTTTGCCGGCCAGTTCCGAGAAACGCTTGGCGATGTTCTTGAAGATCTGCCAATCGGACTTGGACTCCCACGCCGGTTCCACTGCCTCGGCCAGCGGATGGATGAACGGGTGCATATCGGTGGTGTTGAGGTCGTGCTTCTCATACCACGTCGCGGTGGGCAGCACGATGTCCGAATAGGCGCCGGTGGAGTTGAGGCGGAAGTTGATGTCCACCATCAAGTCCAGTTTGGCCGTCGGTGCCTTGTCGTGCCACTTGACCTCTTTGGAACGCTTGCCGTCCACACCCTCGCTGAGCACGCCGTTTTGTGCGCCTAGTAAATGTTTCAGAAAATACTCGTGACCCTTGGCGGAACAACCGAGCAGGTTGGCGCGCCACACGAACAGATTGCGCGGATGATTCTCCGGCGCATCGATGTCCTCGCAGGCAAAGGCGAGCTTGCCGCTCTTCAATTGCTCGACGATGTGTTTGGCGACACCGGCCTCATCCGTGGCGCCGGCCTTTTCCGCATCACTGACCACATCCAGCGGATTGCGATTGAAGTGCGGTGCGCTGGGTAACCAACCCAGGCGTTGTGCGACGACGTTGTAGTCGACCAGCATATTGCCCTTGTACTTGCCCTTGGCGGTGGGGGCGAGGAGGTCATCGGCCTCGATTTTTTCATAACGCCATTGATCGGTGTGCATGTACCAATAGCTGGTGCTGTTCATGTGGCGAGGCGGACGATGCCAGTCCAGACCGAAGGCCACCGGTGCCCAACCGGCCTGCGGACGCAGTTTCTCCTGCCCCACATAGTGGGCCCAACCGCCGCCGCTTTGACCGACGCAACCGCACATGTGCAGCAGATTCATAATGCCGCGATAGTGCATGTCATTGTGATACCAGTGGTTGATGGCCGCGCCGAGGATGACCATGGACTTGCCCTTGGTTTTCGATGCGTTGTCGGCGAACTCGCGACCGGTACGGATCAGGTCGGCGCGTTTGACACCGGTGACCTTCTCCGCCCATGCCGGTGTATACGGAACGCTGTCGTCGTCATAGTTCTTGGCCAGCTTATCACCCAGGCCGCGATCGATACCGTATTGCGCTACCTGCAGGTCGAACACAGTAGCAACCAGTATCTCACCATCGACGGTCTTAACTTTACGCACCGGAACCTTGCGCATCAGCACGTCGCTTTCATTGGGCGTGAAGTGTGGGAAGGCGACATCGACGATTTGCTCGTTGTCTTTGATAAAGGTCAGTGCCGCATCGATCTCTTTTTGATCAACGGCGTTCTTGGGCAGCAGATTCCATTTACCGGTTTCACCCCAACGGAAACCGATGGAGCCGTTGGGACAGACGAAACTCTTGCCCTTGGCGTCATAGACGACGGTCTTCCACTCGGGGTTGTTCTCCTGCTTGAACTTGTCGGAGAAATCCGAGGCGCGCAGATAACGATCACTGACATAGCGGTCGCCGTCTTTTCTCAATGTGACAAGCATCGGAAAGTCGGTGTAGGTCTTGGCGTACTCGGTGAAGTAGGGATCTTGCTTGTCGATGTGGAACTCTTTCAGCGCCACATGACCCATGGCCAGGAAGGCGGCAGAGTCAGTGCCTTGTTTCACCGGCATCCACAGATCGGCGAACTTCACATACTCGGCATAGTCGGGCGCCATGGATACGATCTTGGTGCCCTTGTAACGCGTCTCGATGGCGAAGTGGGCATCGGGGGTGCGTGTCATCGGCAGGTTGGCACCACACACTATGATATAGGTGCTGTTATACCAGTCGGCTGCTTCGGGCACGTCGGTCTGTTCGCCCCACACCTGCGGCGAGGCGGGCGGTAGGTCGCAATACCAGTCATAGAAACTGCCGCAGGCACCACCAATCAAAGAGAGATAGCGCGAACCGGCGGCGTAACTGATCATGGACATGGCCGGTATCGGCGAGAAACCGAAGATGCGGTCGGGGCCGTGTTTTTTCACGGTGTGTACATTGGCCGCAGCGATGATCTCATTCACTTCATCCCACTCGGCGCGCACGAAACCACCCAGGCCACGCACGGCGGTATAACGTTTGCGTTTCTTTTCGTCCGCCTGTATGGCCGCCCATGCCTCAACCGGGTCTTTACCGCCGGCGCGTTCGCTGCGATACAACTCCAACAGGCGACCGCGTATTAAAGGGTACTTCACGCGATGCGGGCTGTAGAGATACCAGGAGAAGCTGGCGCCGCGTTGACAGCCGCGTGGTTCGTGGTCGGGCATGTCGGGGCGGGTGCGCGGGTAATCGGTCTGTTGCATTTCAAAGGCAACCAGACCGTTTTTGACAAATATCTTCCAGCTGCAACCACCGGTGCAATTTACACCATGTGTTGAGCGCACCACCTTGTCGAAGCGCCAACGGTTGCGATAGGCGTCTTCCCAACGGCGGTCTTCGTCGGTGACGATACCGTGTCCGTTGGAAAAGCTTTCACGTGTCTTGCCAAAGAACTTCAGGCGGTCGAGAAATTTACTCATGAGTCTCTCTCCTGATTACGGATTCTTCACTTCTGCCTTGGGACCGAGGTAATACCACCAGTTCAGTACCAGGCAGATGAAATAGAAAATGGCGAAACCGTACAGCGCATATTCCGGCGTCGCGGCCTTGATCTGCTCGCCAAAAACCTTGGGAATAATGAACGCGCCATAGGCGGCAACGGCAGAGGTCCAGCCCAGTACCGGACCGGCCTGCTCCTTGGGAAACACCATGGCGATGGTGCGGAAGGTGGAGCCGTTACCGATACCGGAGGCGGCGAACAACACCAGGAACAGGACAAAGAAGGGCATGAAATACTCTTCCGGCGTGGCAGAACCATAGGCGGCCTTCATGAAGTAGGCTACACCTAGCGCGGCAGCCACCATAGCGATAGTGATGGCCTGGGTCACCTTGGCACCGCCGACACGGTCGGAAATCCAACCACCTACGGGACGGATCAGCGCACCGATGAAGGGACCCATCCAGGCATACATCAGGGCCGAAGGTCCGTTGGGGTTGACCGTGTTATGAGTCATCACACCTTCCACCATCACATGTTGAAAACCGAAAACCACTTTGATGGCCAGGGCGAATGCCGCGGAGTAACCGATAAAACTGCCGAAGGTCATGGTGTAGATGACACTCATCACCCAGGTGTGTTTGTTTTCAAAGATGCGGTATTGGCGTTGCAGACTGGTCTTGATCTCGCCGGGTAACAGCTTGAGCATGTTGACGGTGGCGGCGATGACTGCGGGTAGCACCAGCCACTTGCTCCAGTCGGGTAGCCCGAGACCGGTAGGTGCCGGCAGAATCAGATAGAGACCGACAGCGGCAGCGATAAAACCGATCAGCAGCATACCGGTGATCTTGATAAAGGCGCTCATCGGACTGCCGACATTGGGGGATACTTCATCGGTGCGGATGTTGTTCATGCCGAACCAGCCAACCACGGCCAGCGGAATCAAGAACACCAGCCAGATGAAACCGGCGTTATGGATGAAGGTCTCGCTACCGGCCGGTATCTTGCCCACCAATGTACCGGAGGATTGCTCCAGTATCATTGGCGCGCCACCGAAGATGCCCATGGTCATGGCCAGCGGTACCAGTATCTGCATGGTGGTGACACCGAAGTTACCCAGGCCGGCGTTCAGACCCAGGGCCAGACCTTGCATGCGTTTGGGAAAGAAGAAGCTGATGTTGGACATGGAGGAGGCGAAGTTACCGCCGCCGAAACCCGACATAAAGGCCAAGATCTGGAATACATACAGCGGTGTGTTTTTGTCCTGCAGGGCGATACCGGTCCCGATGGCCGGAATCATCAGCAGTGCGGTGGTGAACACAATAGTGTTACGACCGCCGGCCAGTCGGATAAAAAAGCTCGACGGAATGCGCAGCGTCGCACCGGTCAGACCGGCGATGGCCGACAGGGTAAACAATTCTGCCTGGGAAAACGGGAAACCCAGGTTGAGCATCTGCACGGTGATGATACCCCAGTACATCCACACGGCGAAGCCGCATAGCAAACTGGGAATAGAGATCCACAGGTTGCGATTGGCGACTTTTTTGCCGGTCGATTCCCAAAAGGCATTGTCTTCGACGTTCCACTTTTGAATATCTGACATGGTCGTATCCTCGTTAGGCGCGTGACGGTTTCAGGCGGCCGTTGCTGGTGCGTTTGCGTGTGCCGGTGTTTTTGGCGGGTTTGGCCGCCTTGGCTGGCGGACCGGCCAGTTTGTTGTTGGCTGGGTAGAACTGACGACGCTTGGCCAGATCTTTTTCCCGTTCACCGGAGTATTGCATCCACATGAAGGAGACCAGAGTGACACCGAACAGCAGCATGAAGGCGGTGCTGTTGATACCGGTAAGGTCGAGCAGGATGCCGAACATGATGGGCAGGAAGAAGCCGCCCAGGCCGCCGATCAGACCGACGATGCCGGACATCACGCCCAGGTTGGCCTGATATTCATCGGAGAGGTATTTGAACACAGAGGCCTTACCGAAGCCCCAGGCGATACCGACCACGAATAGCAGCGCAGTAAAGACATATTCATTAACACCCAGGTGCAGATTCATAGGGCCGTTTTTGGTCTGAATGATCATATCTGTCTGCGGATAGGCCATGACGAACAGACAGGCCAGGGAGGTCCACATCACCCAATAGGTCACGCGATGGGCGCCGAAGCGATCGGACAGCCAGCCGCCCAGTGCGCGGATAATGCCCGACGGTAACACGAAGATCGCCGCCAACAGGGCCGCGGTTTTGATGTCATGGTGAAATTCGCTCATGTAGTACTTGGTCATCCAAAGTGAAAGAGCGACGAAACCACCGAATACCAATGAATAGTACTGACAGTATTTCCATACGGTCGGGTCACGCAGGGTGCGCAGCTGGTCCATGATGGTGATCGACGATTCCACCTTGTGGCTCTCTTCCGTATAGGTAAAGAACCAGAATAGGACTGCCGTTATGGTCAGGGCGATGGCATAGATAATGGGGACCCACTTCCAACCCAGGGCGACCACGATGGACGGGGCCACGAATTTGGTGATAGAGGCCCCGGCATTGCCGGCACCAAAGATGCCCATGGCAAAACCTTGCCGCTTTTGGCTAAACCAACGGGCGGTGTAGGAGATGCCGACGGAGAAGGAAGAACCGGCCACACCGATGAACAGACCCAACACAAGGAATTGCCAGTATTGGGTGGCCAGGGGCAGCAGTAGCAGGGGAGGTATGACCGCTACCAAAAGGAAAAAGTAGACCAGTCGACCGCCGAACTTATCGGTGGCCATTCCCAGTGGCAGGCGGAACAGAGAGCCGGTCAGTATCGGGGTAGCCACCAACAGACCAAACTGGGTTTCGGAAAGTTGTAAGCCTGTTTTGATGGGGATGCCGATAACGGAAAAGACTACCCAGATGGCGAAGCAGACCGTAAAGGCCAGGGTATTCATGGTCAATACGGACATCTGTTTTGTTGTATGCGAGGGCATGAGACTTCACTCCTTAACCTTTTACTGGTTTGTATCCCCCTATCGGTAAGGAGTCCCTAGTCATAAATACGTACATTGGCTCGCTATTTGCGTCACCTACCACCAAAGTGGTAGGTACTATCCGGGAGGCAAGATGTTGAAGCAATTAGTACTATTGTTCCGTTGAGACACGATTTTGCGGCGTCTCTCCACAATAAGGAGTACCACCAAATTCCCTTATCTGTTTGCATGGAATAGGGGCGGCAGTTGGATGGGTGGCAGATGTACCGGATATTGAAGCAGTCATTGTTAACGCGTCTTGCCCTGGCCATGGCGACTATTCTGGGGTTGGCCTTCAGCGCCATGCTGGCCTCCGTATTCGTCGCTGAGATATCGGAAGGCCAGGCTTCGGCGATCAACCACGCCGGTTCCTTGCGCATGCAGATTTATCGGCTCACGCTTGCCATTACCGATGAAGGGCAGGTTGGGGTCAATGGAGATCGGCGTGAATCCGTACAGCACTTGTTGAATGGTTTTACAAAACATTTACACGATCCAATTCTCGTAGGCGTTCTGAATAGATCCGGTGACGATACACTGGTTACCCAATACCAATTTGTTGACCTGCGCTGGAAGCGGGAGATGCAGGAGGTGTTTCAACAGATTGCGCTGGAGGGAAAAATCACTCCCCAGTCGATGAAGCGTATGGACGAATTTGTTGGCTCTATTGATCGCTTTGTCTCTATGCTGGAGCAAGAGGCGGAACAGAAACTGCGTCTGCTGAGATTGATACAAATCGGTTTACTTTTTTTTACCCTTCCGGTTGTTTTCTGGGTTATGTACATGGTCACTATGAACGTTGCCGGCCCATTGCGCGAACTGTTACAGGGGACCGATGCCTTTGGCAAGGGTGATTTTTCCCGTCGTATCTCCTATCGCAGCCTGGATGAATTCGGTCAATTGGCAGAAGCCTTCAATTCCATGGCGGAGGATATTTCCCGGTTGTATGGCAATCTGGAACAGCGGGTGCGTGAAAAGACCAGCCATTTGCGCAGGAGCAACCGGTCATTGGAATTCCTCTATCGCATCGCAAGGCGATTGCATGTTGAGACGCTGACGGAAAGTGTTTGTCGGGATCTGTTGCGGGACATTTCGCAATTGGTCGGCGTCGGCCCCGGTCTGATCTGTCTAGGTGAGGATAGCACCAGCCGCGCCTATACGCTGGCATCGTCGCGCGCCGCCAAAGAAGACGGCGACGCTGATATCTGCAACGCACCGGAATGCGCCACCTGCCTCTCCACTCAGCGAAACGCCTTGGTATTGCGATTTACCAATACAGATTCGCTCGTCAGGATGTATCCCACGGCAATCAGGGATAGCGAAAAGCAGTATGGAGTATTGTTGATGGAGTTACCTGAAGGTGCAGAGCTGCAGGTCTGGCAAAGGCGCTTGTTGGAGACTGTGGCTAATCATATCGCCATGGCATTGAAGGCCTCGTCTCGTAGCTCGGAATCCCGCCGTCTGGCACTGCTCGAGGAACGCAGCGTTATTGCCCGCGAATTGCACGATTCACTGGCCCAGGCATTATCTTACCTAAAGATTCAAGTGGCTCGGCTGGACATGTTGATCCGATCTGAGGGTTCCTATCAATCGCTTGCGGAAATCAATAGTGGTCTGCGCGATGGATTGAATAGTGCCTATCGTCAATTGCGTGAACTGCTGACTACATTTCGTTTGCGCATGGGCGAGTCGGGGCTCAATGAAGCGTTGACTTATACCGTGCAAGAGTTTCGCCAGCGCTCCACTTTGTTGATTGAACTGGATAATCAATTGCTGAATTGTCCGCTCGATCCCAGTGTAGAGATTCATGTAATTCAGGTGGTGCGCGAGGCGCTGGTCAACGTGGAACGTCACGCTGAAGCGAAACGAACTCGTATCAGCGCGCGCTTCGACAGCAATGGTGAAGTGGTTGTCGCCATCGATGATGACGGTAGAGGCTGGCCCCAGGCTCAGGTCGAACAGAGTCACTACGGTCTGGCAATCATGCGCGAGCGTGCACACAGCTTGTGTGGGGATATAGAATTGAAGCAATCCAGCCTGGGCGGCGCCTGCGTTGAATTACGTTTCAATTTGAAATGCGCACACGTTGAGTCAGCATCGACCGATGGCGTTGGAGGTATTGTTTAATGAGTGAGAACTGCCGGGTGATCACCATAGATGATCATCCATTGTTTCGTAAGGGGGTCGCTGACTTGATCGCGATGGTGCCGGAGTTGGTTTTGATCGGCGAGGCAGCCGATGCTGAGACCGGTATTAAATTGGTTGAAACTCTCCATCCGGACATGGTGCTGTTGGATTTGAATATGAAGGGCATGAATGGTATCGATACGCTGCTAGCCATCAAGAAAATCAATGTCGATATTCGAGTTGTCATGTTGACTGTATCGGATCACGAGAGCGATATCAGCGCTGCCATGCGTGCCGGCGCGGACGGTTACTTGCTGAAGGATATGGAACCAGAGGATACGTTGGTTTGTCTGCAGAAAGCGGCTCAGGGGAGGATGGTTGTCAGCGAGCGACTGATGGAGCAGATGGCCTTGGCGCTGCGTTATGCCTACAACACATCGGACAAAGTAGAGCATGAGTCACTGACAGACAGAGAAAAGGAGATACTCCATTTGTTGACGGAAGGACTCAGTAATAAACTCATTGCACGTCGTTTGAAGATCGCGGAAGGGACGGTAAAAGTGCACATCAAGCATCTTTTGAAAAAGCTGAATCTGCGCTCCAGGGTGGAAGCAGTGGTCTG
Source organism: Proteobacteria bacterium UBA6915 (assembly GCA_002450975.1). Classification (GTDB taxonomy): domain Bacteria; phylum Pseudomonadota; class Gammaproteobacteria; order UBA6915; family UBA6915; genus UBA6915. The sequence goes on along the minus strand of DKAX01000005.1, from coordinate 9,159 downwards.
GGTAATGAATGAACAGAAAGAGTGATCCTATTCCCGCCTGGGCCAGGCTCCCATAATCAAAAGTTTTCCAGGTTTTCGGATTCTATAAATATTTTTAATAGACGAACCCGCTTCATTGCCCATGCGGTGTGATTCCAGGCGGTTAAATGGCGCCAATACGTTACCAGTATTATGGATTATAAGAATTTTTATGGCTGTTAACATCAAGACGACTCTATAGAAAAAACCTTAAAAAATATTTCCTTACCTTACATCTTACCAATTGCCGGGAAGGTCAAACATTGCTACTTTAGTCTGGTGATGTCATAGATGACCACGAAAACTATAGATTACAGGGATTGTGTAGCAATCATCTGTTGCGGGAAGGGGGTGAACCATGCCGCGTTTGAGTTATTCGTTGATTAATCTTCTATTGGGATTTGTTTTTATTAGCAGCCATTCGTTGGTCTTTGCCGCCGGGGAAGGCACGCCAGGGCATGAATTGGTGCAGGAACAATGTGTCCCTTGCCATGAATTTCCCGGTGCCGAGCAGGCGGGAAATCTTGGACCTCCTTTTGTCGCCATGAAGGAGCGCTTTGCCGATCGCAAACGCCTGCATGACATCATTTATGATGCCGCAGCCGTCTTGAAGCCACACACCATGATGCCGCCTTTCGGTCGCCTTGAATTACTGAATAAGGATGAGATCGAACTGGTCATTGATTATCTGTATACCTTATAAGACCCGCAGGGGGAGGCAGCTATGAAAAAGTCTATTTTGTTAATTGTCACCTGTATGGTCAGTCTTTCCCTTCAGGCATCCCCTGAAGGCGACCTGCAGGCCTATCAACGCTATTTTAAAAACCGATTGCCCAATCTCTCCTTCGAGGATATGTCCAACGGTATGTATAATTTCAGTGAAGACAAACGCAACCAGTGGTTGGAGATCATGGAGTTTCCGCCCTATGAGATGGTGCTGGATGAGGGCAAATCCATTTTGGAAACGCCCTTCGCCAACGGCAAAAACTACGCCGATTGCCTGGACAAGGGCGGGATCGGTATAGCCCATACCTATCCGCGCTTCGACAAAAAGGCGGGTAAAGTGGTCACCTTGATCGATGCGGTCAATCAGTGTCGTACTGCCAATGGCGAAAAGGCACTCAAACACAATGATTCTGGAATGCTGGCGTTGCTCTCCTATTTGGCAGATACCTCGCGCGGCAAAAAGATCGATGTTGACGTACCCAATGACCCCAAGGCACTGGCTGCCTATGAAGACGGCAAGCGTATTTACTTCACGAGGCGCGGAACCCGAGATTTTGGCTGTTATCATTGCCACTGGGAGGCTTCAGGCATGCGTATCCGCGGCAACGAGTTAAGTCCCGCCATAGGTCAGGCCACTCACTTTCCCACCTACCGGTCGAAGTGGGGCAGCATGGGGACCATTCAGCGTCGCTATAAAGGTTGCATGAACAACATCGGCGCCGTGGATATCGGTATTGGCAGCGAGGCGATGAACAATCTGGAATACTTTCATACCTATATGAGTAACGGTATTCCCATGAATGCCCCCGGTACCCGGTTTTAACGAAAGGAATTTATGATGAAAGCAAAAATCCTGATATCTATTTTGGCATTGACTGGCTCCGGTGTTCTGGTCGCAGGTGATGCCGGCAGCATACTGGCGCAGGCAAAAAAGGATTTTGAACAGGCCGTTGCCCTGCAAGGCGGATGGACCTCGACGGAAAAGCTGATCAAGGATGCGGAGGATGCACTCAAAGCGAATGATGCACAAAAGGCCGAGGTACTTGCGAAAAAGGCCCAGCGCGAAGCGCAGTTGAGTCTGACACAGGCGCAGGGACAGCAGAAGGGTTGGTCGGAACCGCCTTATATTAAGTGATAACGCGATATGCGTTAATGCGCCTGAAAAGGGCAAGGCTGAGTCCTTGCCCTTTTTATTTTTTACCAGGTTAGTAAATTGTTGAATAGCGAAATATTTAAGTATATTTCACTATTGTGTAGGGGCGTGCATATATGAATTAATGAGAATGGGATTAATGTAAAGGCGTGGGTAGGGAGGGGATACCGTTTATGCAAAAGGAGTTCTGCAAATGCACCTTACATTCCGACAAATCGCCTGTTTGGCGCCCCTGCTGACGCTTTGTTTATCAATCAGTGCTTGTGACAAGGTTGTGTTTCATTCGCTACGCAGCGGAACCGGGGATGTTTACACGGTAAATAGTGATGGTAGCAATCTCCAAAATTTGACTGCTGATTTGGCCGATGAGCGTACGCCGGTCTATACACCCGATGGCGATCGTATTGTATTTGTCGGCAGGCAAGCGGGAGATGACGAGATCTATATCATGGACGATGACGGTGACAACGTTATCAATCTGAGCAACAATCCCGGAGGAAATGATATGACCCCGGTGATTTCGCCAGCCGGCGATAAGATAGTCTACCGCCGCGAAAACAGCGCTGGTTTTTATGATTTGTACATCATGAATCTCGATGGCAGCGGTAAACAGCTGCTATCTGACCCGACACAAAGGTTATCCGGTGAACCGGTTGTATTTTCACCCTCCGGACAGGTGGTCGCCTATATGGTTGTTATCATCATAGAAGGGCGCAGTCATCCGAAACTATATCTGGTCAATAATGACGGCAATGGACGTCACGCCTTGACCGAAGGGGATGTACCTGAGTTCCTGCCAAAATTTGTCTGTGCTGACGACCGTTTGCTAATCAATAGTTTTCGACTGGGGAATTGGGAGGTTTATACCGTATCCGCCGATGGCAGCGGTCCTGTCAATCTGTCGAACAGTGTAGCCTTTGAAGTCAACGCCGATCTGGATAGTGATTGTCAACATGTTGTCTTCCAAAGTGATCGCAACGGAATCGGCAACAACGATCTTTTTTTAGTAAAAATTGATGGTAGTGATCTGCTTCAGTTGACAACCAATACAGGTAATGATGATTCGCCCTTTTTTTCTCCCAATGGCTCAAGGATCGGTTATCTCTCCCGACCGGCTGATGGAGGTAACTACGATCTATGGGTGATGAACAGTGACGGCACAGGCAAACACAAGGTCAGTGGGGCTGCATCCCAGGGAGCCTATTGTTGCCCGATACACAGCTTCTCACCAGGCGGTGGTAAACTGCTGTTCAACACTCTTTTCGCAAATGGCAATCGTGAATTGTTCACCGTCGATGTGGATGGCGGCAATCTCGTGAATATATCCAATGACCCCGCGGTAGACGATCAACAGAGTTTTCGGCCGTAACGCTTTTGGTGTTTTATATAAAGTCTAAAAAATTATCATGATAAGGGTTGGTGTAGGGTATATGCAAATTGGGGTTCGTTTAAATAACCCAAAAGGGGCAGTCACTGGGTCCTTTTTAATACGAATAGAAAAGTTTTTCAGGCAATCCATACAGTTTTGATATTGACGAACTCCCGAATCCCCGGAGTCGCCAGTTCACGGCCGTAACCCGAGTTTTTTATACCACCGAAGGGCAGGCGTGAATCACTCTTGACCAACCCATTGACGAAGGCACAACCGGATTGAAGTTGCAGGGCAAGATGTTCTGCCCTGAGTTTGTCTCGACTCCAGATGCTGCCGCCCAGTCCGTAGCGAGAACGGTTGGCGACTGCCATAGCCTGTTTTTCATCAGCTACGCGTATGACTACGGCTACCGGACCGAACAACTCTTCCTGGGCCGCCGGCATGGATTCATCAACATGATCGAGCAAGGTGGCGGCGTAGTAGTAACCGGGGCGCGGCAGCTCTGTTCCACCGCATAGCAGTTTGGCGCCGGCCGCAATTGAACGTTGCACCTGATCGTCCAGCTGTGTACGCAGGTCATCGCGCGCCAGTGGTGCCAGAGTGGTGGTGTTGTCCAGCGGATCGCCTGCTGCCAGTGTTTCAATGGCCGCTCGTAACTTTGTTACAAAATCATCTGCAATGGCATCGACAACGATAAAGCGTTTGGCGGCAATGCAACTCTGACCGCAATTGATAAAACGCGAGGCGAGGGCGACCTTGACTGTTTGACCCAGGTCGGCGTCTTCTAAAACGATAAAGGCATCACTGCCGCCCAGCTCCAAAACGCACTTTTTTAGCTGCGCACCGGCAGCGGCTGCTACCTGACGACCGGCCTGTTCGCTTCCTGTGAGTGTTACCGCGTGAATACGCGGATCGGCGATCAAAGCCTGTGCCTGGGCAGCGCTGATGGGCAGATTGCGAAAGACACCTTTCGCTACGCCGGACTGAATAAAGATCTCTTCTATGGCCTGGGCGCACCCCGGCACATTGCTGGCGTGCTTGAGTAAGGCGGTGTTTCCCGCCAACAGGGCTGGTGCCGCAAATCGAAATACCTGCCAGAAGGGGAAGTTCCAGGGCATGATAGCCAGCACAGTGCCCAGGGGCTGATAGGTGATGTAACTTTTGCCGGCGTCGCTGGCGACTAGTTCATCGGCCAAAAGTGTTGCCCCGTGTTGGGCAAAATATTCGCAGCCCGCGGCGCATTTATCGATTTCGGCCAGAGACTCTTGCAACAGCTTGCCCATCTCAAGCGTGATCAATCGGGCATATGTCTCCCGGTTCTTGCGCAGTTGTTGCGCCACTGCCAATAGCAGTTGGGCGCGCTTTTCGAGGGGAGTTTCCTGCCAGCTACGATTGACACTTTCCAGGTCTGAAAGGCTGGTATATAGATACTGATCTTCCCAGGCAGGTAGGGAATGCAGGGTTTCGCCATTGGCGGGATTGACGGCGGATAGCGTTTTGGCCACGGTGTTGCCCTTTGGGTAGGTTAGCGGATTTAACACATAGTTTAACAATGTTGGCGAAGCCAGGCATCGTCGGTAGCTCTCATTTATTCGCTAACCGATTAAGTCCGTTTTACAGATAATTTTCACCTGTGTATTAAACACACAGTATAATTGATTGTGTTGCACTCCTCCATCAAGGTTTTATCCGCTGACGTGGAATTGACAGCTTTTCCTGGCTCTATTTGTTTTAAACTGTCGAATCAAACCTGTTTGAACCACTAACTTTTTAATGATTGTGATGCGGCTCTCAAACTCTGTAATCAAATCAAATAAAGTAATTTGATGGCGGTACACTCGCGCCTGTTTCCATTTTGAATCACATTTCAGTCTGTATTGTGCAATTGACAGGATTAAGGGGCATCATGATTACTTTCCGCGCATTGGGATCATTGGTACGACGTCTGGCAGTATTATGGATTGTTTTGGCTGTTCAAGGTTGTGGCGGCGGGGATTCCCCCAATGACAAAAAGGTGGATCAGGCCCCGACAGTGGACATCGTAGCTGATCCAGGACTGATCGTCGCAGTGCGCGTGGGTGAGGTAGCGACACTGGATGGCAGCAAGTCAACAGTCTCTTCGGATACTCCTTTGACCTACGCATGGTCTTTTACTGACAAGCCCAAAGGCAGTCAGGCGGAACTCACAAATGCTTTCAGCGCGACACCGAGCTTTACCGGCGACGTTGTTGGCAGCTACAGGGTCCAACTGGTGGTGAGTGCGGATGGCGTTTCCAGTGAGCGCGCAATCGCCCTGGTGGAGGTTAGCGAGCCGGGCAGCGATCTGACCGGGATACGTGTGCATATCCGTTACAGCTCGCAATGTGCCGACTGTCACGATGGCCGATACAACCAGACTACCCGTCCTGATGAGCCTGTGCGCGGCAAATCACCGGATCACCTGGCGACCAGTAATATTTGTCAGGCCTGTCATACCACCTTTGGCTTTGAAATAATCCACGTCGTCGATCATGACGAGACCGTTGGTAAATGCAGTGGTTGCCACAACGGCGTGCGTGTCATCGGCAAATCCCAGTTTCACCGCGAGACCAATGCCGAATGTGGCGATTGTCATAATACCAAGGCGTTTCTCGCTTTAGGGGCTGACGGTAAATATGACCACACCGGTATCAAGCATGACTGTGCCAGGTGTCACAACGGCAGGCTTGCACCGGGTAAACAGGAGGGGCATTTCATAACTGAGGCTGATTGCGGCTATTGTCACACTACGAATAATTTCAAATCGGCCTTCGTCGACCACAGTTCTATCCGTGAAAACTGTGCCAGCTGTCATGACGGCGACCATGCACGGGGTATGACCAAAGGTCATCCGGTCATGGCCGTTGATTGCAGCGTTTGTCATAGTACAAGCACCTTCAATCGTGATGGTGTATTTAACCATCGTCTGGTCGATGCCAGTGTACAATCCTGTGCTAGCTGCCATAACGGCAACAACAGTATCAATGCCAAAGGCAAGCCGAATAATCACGTTGTCACCAGCGCCGATTGCGGCGTCTGCCATGGCGTGGCCGGCAAGAGTTTTAAAAACGCCGTCTTTGACCATTCGACCACCTCAGCGGCGTGCGCAAGCTGTCATGGCGCGAAAAACGCGCAAGGCGAACTCATCGCTTCAGGCAAATCTATCAATCACATGCCCACCACACTGGACTGCGGCGTCTGTCATACGCCGGGTAACTTTGCCACTGGTACCTTTGACCATGATTTCAGCCCCTACGGCTCATCAGTAAATTGCCTGACCTGTCACGACAATATCATCAGTGTTGGCAAACTGCGTAATCACATCCCCACGGTACCGGACAACCAGAACTGTGGCGACTGCCATGGCACAGACACCTTTAAAGGCGCAGTGTTTTCACACAATAACATCACTGCAAGCTGCGCAACCTGCCACGATGGCATTATCGCCAAGGGCAAGAAGCTCAACCATTTACCGACCAATAGAGACTGTTCCGACTGTCATGTGGTCGGCCAGTATGACAGCTTTGCCGGCGCGACCTTTGATCATCTCGATACGGCGGGTACCTGCGCCCGTTGCCACGACGGCATCATAGCACTGGGTAAGAAGGATAAACATATCCCTGCCCAGACCGAATGTAGCCAGTGTCATACGGATACGCGCCCAACCGGATTTAAGAATTCCATTTTCCTGAGCGCAGTCCATGTCAAAATGGTTAGTGGCTGCGAAGGTTGCCACAACAAGAATTATTTCCCTGTCGGCTCCAATGTGCTCAAGGGTAGCGGGCATATACCAACGGCGCAGGATTGTCATTTCTGCCATACCAATGATAGCTTTGCGAATATCATATTCAATCATGCAGGTATAACCGCCGACTGTACCTCCTGCCACAACGGGCAGTATGCTGCATCCGCCGGTGCCTTGGGTAAACCGACCAACCATCCAGCCACCAATTCCGATTGCGGTGTTTGCCATGGTATCGGTTCAAATTTCAAGGAGGTCTTCATTTTTGACCACACCGGACGCGTCGACAATTGCAATGAATGTCATGGTGACGGTGCACCCACTGCCAATCAAAACGGAGACGGCATAGGTGCCTTTACTAAGAAAAACGTCGGTCATATCACCACCAATCAGGATTGCAGTATCTGTCATGTGCCCGGCAGCTTCGCCACGGCGGTGTTCAATCATGGCAATATCGTCGGCAATTGTGTTGAGTGCCACGATGGTCCGAATGCCACCGGAACGGTCAAATCCAAGAATCACATCGTTACCAGTGACGATTGTTCCGTCTGTCACAACACCACGGCCTTTGCCGGAGCCAAGTTCGATCATCTGGGCGTGACCAGAGATTGTACCGTTTGCCATAACGGCACTATCGCCCTGGGTAAGAAGCAGAACCATGTGCCTACCAACGATGATTGCAGCAAGTGTCACTATACTACCGGTTTTGTTCCGGCGACCTTTGACCATGCCGGTATTGTCAATAACTGCCGATTGTGTCATGACGGGATCATTGCCCTGGGTAAGAACAAGGGACATATCCAGACCAGCCAGGATTGTGGTGATTGTCACGTCACTAGTGATTTCAAAACTGCTGCTGTCGACCACGCAACATTGACTCCAACCACGCGGTGCGACAGCTGTCACGGCAATCCGCAGGTGCCGAAAGCATTGCCAAAAAATAGCGGCCATTTGACCACCAGCCTGGATTGTCGGGCGTGTCATACCACAGTCACTTTCGTCGGCGGGACATGGGTTCACGACTCCAGCACCAAAGGCGTCTGCGATACGTGTCACAAGCCGGGAGGTGGGGCTAAAGCCAAACCACAAGGTCACTTGTCGACGACGGCTCAATGTGATGAGTGCCATAGTACAACGGCTTGGGTACCATCAACTTTCAAACATGATCCGGCTGGCGCTTATCCGGGAGATCACAGACGCAAACCGGCATGTAGTGCTTGCCACGGCAGCACGATCAGCAATGTGATTCCATACCCTTCACCCACTTATAAGCCCTATTGTGCGGCTTGCCACGCGGGAGACTTCCGCCGAGTAGGGGAACATAACGGTGGTAAGAATGGTACGGTTGAGCAGAATAAGGATTGCAGCGGTGGCGGCAGGGGATGTCACAAAGTGACCAGTAGCGGATTTTAACGATAGACGCTGAAGAGCATTTTAGCAACTTCAGGCTGAATACCTTTAAAGATGACGCGCCTGCCGACTTAGTTGACTACTGCCGGTGGCGCGTCGGTTTTTTTCCCCATTTTCCCCTTGGTCTTGAATCGATTTTGGCAGGTGCTTGTAATCGGTGCGGGCAAAATCATCGCTGATAACCTGGCGCGCTATTGTTTCATCCACAGCAAGACAATCACGCATGGCCTGATAGATCAGTTCGAACAACCGCGGCAGGGCAATGCGATGGGTCTGGCCGGTCTGTGCATAGAGCCAGTCGCTCAACTGCATGAAGCGATCGAAAGGGGTATCGCCCAGGATGACCGGCAACATGTTGGGAAAACGCCCGGCGTTGGCGATCATGTCCCAGTAGCGAGCAAAGCGCGTCAGGCGTTGCATCGTGGTGAAATCGATATCGCGATTGCTCAGAATGTTATAAGGCGCGCTGGGATTGTAGCGCATGGCAAACTCATTAGTGTGCCGGACGATGGGGGTACCGCGCAGGCGCTTGAGTATGCCCACCTGGATCTCGTGGGGGCGTACCGCCCACAGTTGATCGAAGCCCAGCGCCAGACTGGTCAGATCCTCGCCGGGCAGGCCGATGATCAGGTCGGCATGAATATGTGCGTGGCTGTGCTCGCGGATCCAGCGGATGTTTTCCAGGCTTTTTTCATTATTCTGTTTGCGGCTGATCAGCGT
>DKAX01000063.1 GCA_002450975.1 Proteobacteria bacterium UBA6915 | reverse complement strand
AGGCGCGGATACCACCTTCAACCCACACACGACCGGTGACGTCGATTTGTGCCGGGGCGGGACTGGCGGTGTCGCCATTTTCATTGACGGGGGATACGGTGAGAAAGCTGTTGGCGCCGACGACGATTTCCGAGAAGCGGTATTTCCTGTCGGTGCTGAGGTAGACGATGTTCTGTCCATTGAGTTCTCTATACCAGGCACCGGCGGGTAGCGTGGACGGCGGGTTGCCGGTGGAGAAATGTAACTCGTTCAGGCAGCTTATGCTGAAGGGGATGGTGATGATTTTGTTCTGGTCGATATCTCTGTAGCCCAGCCTCAGTGTGGCATTCAGTGTTTCGCCCTCGTGGCAATCGGGCAGGGCGTGGACCAGCCAGGTCAGTTTAGTGCCAATCTGCCAGCCGTCGCTGCTGACCTGGGTATAGGGGCCGACCATGGCCAGGGTCTGCTCATCGTTGCCGGCGAAGTGGATGGTGGCATCGATACCGTCGGCAAACGGACCCAGTCCGGTCTGTGTTGTGATGGGTGTTATATATAAAGGAATATCCAGCGCCTCGACAAACTCCAGTCCCGTTGCCGTGGTCAGGCGAAAGGCATTGAGCAAAGACGGGTTGGCGACGACCAGCTTGTTGTACCGGTTGACCTGTTCCTGCAGGTTGATGTCCTGCGTGGTGAGATTGCGCACCAGGGCATAGGCACTGAAGTGGCTGAGAGTGCCGCTAGCCTCCAGCCCGGATTCCCCGACAGTGGCCGTTTGTCCCGTATCACTCAACGAGCCGTCGCCATTGATTTGAAATAACCCCAGTGCGGTACCCGGTGCATGCCAATGTTTGAGATTAAAACGTACCGCTGCCGGTTGGCTGAATTGCAGACCGTCCGGCTGGAAATCCGCAGCCGCCACGACGTAGCGGTCGTTCTGCACTGGCAGTTGGGCAATGGCCAGAGGGCGAACAGAGATCAGCGTATCTTCGGGTAACGACTGTGCGGCAACGGTCAGGTCGACTTCGCCGCCTGTTGATTGAATGACGCCACCGGCACTGACTGTCACCGTAGTTTGTTCGATAGATTCCGCCGGGGCGATGACGGTGATGGTGGAGTCGCTGGTCAGTAATGGATTGTCCTGCGCATTGCAACGCACAATGACATCGCCGGCCGGTGGTTGCGCCGGTGCCGCGTACACCCCTTGCGCATCGATGCTGCCGAGATTGGGCGGATCGTCATTGACGATACTCCAGTTAATCGCCAGGGAGTCGGTACCGCTGAGCAGGCATTGCAAGGCGATGGACTGTCCCTGGATCACGGTGGTTGTCATGGGAATAGTGTGAATGGTCGCGCTAACGGTAAAGGGGGAGGGGCTTTGCGCCTTACCCAGGGCGTTGCTCACGGTAACGGGCCCGCTGCGCGCGTAGTCCGGCACGCGTACCTCCAACTGTGTCGACGATGCCGAGATTATTTCGGCATCGTTGGTCGCCAGGCGAAACTTCACCTTGTTAGCGGCGAGGTCGACACTGTCGAAACCGCTGCCGCTGATGGTCACCACGGTACCCGGTGTACCACTCTCCGGAGTGAAACCGGTGATTTGTACCGGTGGCGGGGCACCGGCCGTAATCTCGAACTGGGTGGATTGTTGCGCACTGTGCAAACTGTGGCTGTCGACGATGGTGGCGGTCAGGGTATAGATGCCAGGCTGATACTGCGAATGGATGCTGAGGGCATGGCTATAGACAGCGGTGGTTTCATTGATGGTAAACGCCTTGCTCAACGCAGTCACCTGGTCCAGCGGATTTTTAATGTCGAGCAAAATTTGCCGGATGTCGGCATTGAGGTCTTCGAAGGCGATATACAGGGTCTGCGTGAAGTAATCGCTACCGGTTGGTAGCGCTACCTGATCACTCGCGACGGCGATGGTCTTGATCTGCGGTGGTGCCTCCACGCGGAACTGCCACTGCAGAGGTTGCAGGCCGTTGCCCGCCAGATCGGTCACTGTACCCGCCAGTGTTACCTGGGTTTGCGCCCCCACGGGAAGCGCCTGTGACGGTTGGAAGGTCAGGCTGAGGGCAGCCGGGTCGAAGCTCAAGTCACCGGTTACCTGCTTGCCGTCGGCATACACGGTCAAAGCATCATTTAGTGATGCTGCATTCAAGGCCTCGCTTACCTGAATTCGAATGAGCGTGTCCTGCGTGGCGTTAGATTCGTCGCGTTGCGGGGTGTAGCTGATAACTTGCGGGGCGGTATTGTCGGAAGTGATGCTCAGCAACGCCTCGGCGCGGTTGTTGCTTTTGTCACGAGCCACGGCCTTCAATTGATGGGCGGCGTCGCTCAACTGCGCGGTGTCAAGAATCAGGTGATAAGGTTTGGAGGTTTGTTTGGCACGTTCAACACCATCGACATAGAAGGTGACATCCGCCACCTTTTTGTTGTCGGTGGCGTCGACGTTGAACTCAACAGCGCCACGTACCAACTGGTCGGCGTTGGGGGAGAGGATGCGGACTACCGGTGGTTTGGTGTCTTTGTCCGTGCCGGCCTTGCCACAGCCTGCAAGTTGAACGGCAACGGTTAGTGCACTGACGATCAGTAGTCCCGGCAAGGTAGATCGCACGCTCATCGGAAACCTTCACCGTAGTGGTTGTTTCAACTACGACAACACTAAACTACTCCTTCTCGCGCAGGCAGACAATTGCTTTGCCAGTATTTTTGACTACGGAATAATACTTAGATGTTCGGGAGAGCGTGGATTCGATTCAAGGGTAATATCTGACCGAAACAATTATAAATTCAAGCCCTGGAATCTCATCGGTAAAAATTGAACAATGGCATGTCCAAGGCGATAAATCCGAAATAGCGACCGCTATTGGCCTGCTCGATCTGCGTAACCGTTGGTCCGCGGCTGTAGCCCACACCGAGTACAACTGGGACACGTGCAAAGCCGAAGCTGAGATAGATGCCGGGATTAAAAATGTCCTGAAATTCCACCGCGGCCTCTTGGTTGTTGATGATCTGATTGATCGGATGGGCGAAATCCAGGGGTGCTACCATGATACTGAATGCGCCGTCCAGGAAATCATTGTTCAGGCCATAGCTGTATTCCAGTCCGACCGGTACGCTCAGGCCACCGAACTCCTTCTTCAGTTCGTTATCCGGAGATTCGACACCGCCTTGCATTCCGAAATAGGCCGTTAACATGGTCTTGCGTCCGCCACGCTGGCGTTTGACCGCAAAACTGACCGGCGGCAGGGTCANNTTGGCCTGAATGGACTCGCGGATCAACTGGTCGAGCAAAAATACCTGCACAACCAGGCTGGCCTCCTGGCGGATCTCTTGTATGCGCCCATGGTAGGAGTCAAGGTCTTCGTTGGTTGATTTCAGTGTCAGCACCGTGTCGTAAAGTGTGCGACCAATCGATTCTGTCTGAACGCTCTTGTCCGAATAAACAATTTCGGTTTTGTCCAGTTTGGCTATTTGGTTTTGCAAATCCTCAATAGCCTCGCCGACGCGTTGCAGTATGAGGCCGATGGAGGCGTAGGCGTTGTTGTTTGGGCATTGTGATTTCGGCTGCGTCTCCAGATTTTTCACGATAGCACTAATATTGTCTCGGGCCAGATTAAAATCATCATAAATGCTATTGATCAGTGCAGTTAGTTCCTTGGGGGCATCCTTGTGCTGGATATTGACTGCGTATGGCGTACCTTTGTATACAATGGCGATACGTTGAGTTGCCTCTATATATTGGTCGTTGATCTGGCCAAGCCACTGTTTGACAACTGTCGGTGAGGTATTCTTTAAAATCAACTGGGCGCCGAAGTTGCGCAGGTCCAATTCGACGCTCTTTTTCCATACCTCGGGACCCGACTGAAGCAATAGATTAAGATTGCTGGAAGTGGCGAAGGCATAGGTCTGCGGCATATAACACTTCATTAGGGTGTTTGCCTTGATGTCCTGTTGCAGGATATAAACTAAATTATCATTGGCACGGTCATAGAGGAACTCTGCCATACCGTTGATCCGGTTTGTGGTCGCGTCCTGGGCATGGCTGTTAAAGCTGCTGAAGACAAAAGTGATGAATAGTGCAGTGTATAGATATTTTGTGCGGGTATGCATGGCGGGCCCTTTTTGGTATTTTGAGCGTAGTGTACGCGTTGTCTGCGGCGGGAGAAAGCCTGACGGAAATCTCAATCTTCTTGTCACGCAGTCAAGCCATATCACCCTTGAGTGAATGGAGCCATGCGTCAATAATCGAAACGGTTTCTCGCTGGCTAATCGCAGGTAATGCGTGGGTAAATCCGCGTTCGTACGAAAAGGATTGGTGAGGTGAATAAGTGGATTTTTCGTGGTGATTTATATGCTGGGCGATACAGGCCATGGTAAATACAGGACGTAAAATCGAATTCCAAATCAGGCAGCTTAAGCCTGACGATGTGCATTTGATGAAAGATTTACTCGATTGCTTTGGCGAGGCCTTTGATGAAATGGCTAGCTATAGAGATTACAGGCCGGATGACGGATATCTTCGGGAGTTGTTGTCTGGGGATTCCTTTATAGCGCTTGTTGCTCTTGTTGACAATATAGTCGTCGGTGGATTGGCATCCTATGAATTAAAAAAATTCGAGCAAAGGCGTAGTGAGATTTACATATATGATCTGGCAGTTGCTGAACGGTATCGCAGGCAAGGTGTTGCGACGGGACTCATCGATAGATTGAAATTGATTGCAAAAAATCGTGGTGCATGGGTTGTTTTTGTGCAGGCTGACTACGTGGATGAACCGGCCATTAAGCTTTATAGCAAACTGGGTATTAGAGAGGATGTCCTGCATTTTGATATCCCCTTGGACGACCTTTAAAGAGATCTGAATCTGTCCGGATATTGTGCTTGGTAATGAATCCCTGTCTGTTGTAGATGCGCATAGCGGCACTTATACGTAGAGGTTTTTAAAAAGCGATATGTATAATTCCAGGGGATTAAGCATGTCACCAAAAAAGCTGTAAACTAGGCGGCGAAAAACATTAACTAGGTCTCTAATGCGGAAAAAGCGGGTAAGAATGGATAGTGAAACTGAATTAGCGATCCTGATGTCATGGAGTGAAAATGCGGAGCCATGGATTAAGGCTGTTCGTGATGGAGAGATCGAAAGCAGAAATCTGGTGACCAACCAGGCCATCATTGAAGCTGTCTCCGGTTTGAATCCGAAAAAAGTTCTCGATGTCGGTTGTGGTGAAGGCTGGTTGGTAAGGGAGCTCGTATCCCGCGGGATTGATGCAATGGGTGTGGATGCCATTCCTGAATTTGTCGATGCCGCTCAGAAGGCGGGGGGCGGGCGCTACCGAACTCTTTCCTATGAGGATATTTCCTTTTCTGCACTCGGGGAAACATTTGACGTGCTGGTCTGTAATTTTTCCCTATTCGGGCAACATTCCGTTATATCGGTTTTCCGGTCCACTGTGGAAATTCTGACGGCTGGTGGTTCTATTGTTGTTCAGACCTTGCACCCGGATTTTGCCGCAGACGGTGGAAATGCAAGGGATGGATGGCGGGAAGGGTCTTGGCGAGGGTTCAGTAAGCAATTTTGTAATCCGGCACCTTGGTATTTTCGTACCATGGAAAGCTGGAAAGAGTTGTTTGCAAGATTCGGCTTTGAATCTGTTAATATTGTTGAGCCTGTCCACCCTGGTACCGGTGATCCCGCCTCGATTATTTTTGTAGGGACTGCTCATTGATTTGTGTAAAGGGTTAGCTATTTGTAAATCAGAAATTTTCTGCTTTTAAAAACAGGATTAGAAAAAAAAGGAATCATTGGGTGAACACTCGTAAATGTTTCAGTTGTGGGGGGGAGTATCCCGACATCGACGGACCCGTCCATCGGTACATGAAATCCTCACCCGGTTGTTGGGCGGTGTACGGCGAAGTTCTGGCCCGTGAATACAGTAATGCGGACTACTTTGCAGTGCACCGACTAACGGTTGATGCTTACGCAGTCCAGCATCCTGGATCGAAAGACAGGCAAAGTATTCATTCGATAGGCGTGCACCTAATTCGTTTATGCCTTTTTCTGGAGCATGGATTGACAGCCGAGCGTGCCAATGATGCGATGTTGGAGGCGGCAAAAAATAAGCATACTTTTACCTGGTTGGAACCACCGACCTGTCTTGGGGAAATTACTGCCGCGGATATTGCAAAAACCAACAGCGTTGACGAGCATAAAGCCCTGGTCAAGGAGTGGGCGCAATGCGTTTGGGATGCCTGGTCATGCCATCACGGCATCGTGCGCAAATGGCTTAGTGTTCAGCAGGATTCCCCGTCCAGGCCAATTGTGCGCAGCTGATTGTGGGGTGTTGTGGAGTATGTTCAATGGACTATCGCAAACATTACAGTCGGAGTGACTAATAGTAATTACCAATCTCACAGACTATGTTTTTCGTCTAATTTAACCGCATTCTTGTCTGGTCAGGCAAAGGGTAGTCAGCTCATGTCAACACAAGAGATTATTCGATATTTTGATGCCACGGAAAATCGACCGACTAGGGACGATGTTAAATTGGCTGTCAGCCTAGTTGAAGGTGACAAAGTTGCTATCGATTGCGGGTGTGGCTCGGGAAGTGATATTGCATATTTACGTACTCGTGGATTTCGTGTTTATGCATTCGATATCGATGAACAATCCATTTTACGTTGTGAAAAACGTTTTCAAGGGGATCTTGAGATTAAATTGTCGCGATCTTCATTCAATACCTATCGTTATCCACAAGCATCACTGGTTGTTGCCGACGCCAGTCTGTTTTTTTGTTCTATGAAGGATTTTGATGAGGTATGGGGGAAAATTACTGAGGCAATATTGCCGGGTGGTTTGTTTTCCGGATCGTTTCTCGGTCCGGAGGATACCATGGCCGGACCGCTATATGATAAAGCATCCTATTGGCCAGATATATTGGTATTGTCAGAAATTGAGGTGAAAAAGTTGTTTAATAAGTTTTCGATAGTATCGTTTACAGAACATAGATCGTCGGGTGTGGCGCCTGACGGTAAGCCACATCAATGGCATATTTTTTCGGTTGTGGCGAAAAAACTATCATGAAATCAATAGTACTATCCGCGCCAGATATTGATGGTGTTTTCTTGTTATTGGCGGATTTGTGTTAGCTGGTCAATTGTAGGTATGAATGGAAAAAATGATTTCTGGCGAGTGAGCGCTGTCAATGGGTTAGGGGATATCCGTGGTTATAAAATTAGTGATTCGCTGTGCCATTGAGTCAGTCTATATGGCAAGGAAAAATAGTGATCTGTCCCAGATTAGGCCCTGCTGTTAACGAATTTCCTTTTGTGCATCTTGTTCTGCCTTGTTGAGGTGGCTGACTATTTTTTCTGAGAGAGAGGCAACCTTAAGGTAGGAATTTTCGGCCTTTTGGTTTTCGTGGTTTGATTTAAACTGAATGATCTCTTTTATCAGCTTATGCAGTTCTTCGTGTGGTTTTTCGACCTCAATCATTGGCCGTAAATGTCCGAAATTTTTCAAGCCTTCCGAGTAGTACCACTTACCAAAGTCACAATGACGGTGCGATACCGCTTGCTCCAGAGTGAGCGTTGCTTCGCCATCCAAGAAGGAACGCAGGCGCGTCTTCCAGTTGAGATGGGCCGCCTTGGCTGCGGATAGGTCCAGGCTCTTGGATTGCGACACATCAATGGTCTTTAACAGGCCGTTTAATTTTTGTGCAATGCCTGCCAGAGATACGCTGGTCTGGCGAGACTCTCTGGCGTCTTCGGCGGTTCCTTTGGCAATATCACTTATGGTGGTTATATTGCGGTTAATCTCGTTGGCGACATTGCTTTGCTCTTCGGCAGCAGTGGCTATTTGCGCGTTCATGTCGTTAATGCGGGCGACGGCAGACATTATTTCCTGTAACGAGGCCAGTGTGCTCTCTACTTGTTCTGATCCTTGCTTGCCCTTTTCCAATGCTATCTGCATGACGGAGACTGAACTATTCACTCCGCTTTGCAGACGTCCGATCATGCTTTCGATCTCTTTTGTCGATTCCTGGGTGCGAGTAGCCAAGGTACGTACCTCATCTGCAACTACTGCGAAACCACGGCCCTGCTCGCCTGCGCGGGCGGCCTCGATGGCAGCATTCAACGCCAGCAGGTTAGTCTGCTCCGCTATTCCCTTGATGACATCAAGTACAACACCGATTTTTTTACTTTCCACCGCCAGATCCTCAATTACTGTGGATGCCTGTTTGATGTCATCTACCAGGGTTTTTATGTCAGCTTGTGTGGAGTGGGCAATACGTAAACCACTGTTGGCTGCGGTATCGGCATGCTGAGCAGCCTCTGAGGCGTCACCTGCATTGCGCGATACTTCATCGACGGTGGCGCTCATTTCATTGATAGCGGTAGCGACCTGATCCGTCTCTTGCTGCTGCTTGAAGGTGATTTTTTCGGTACGTTCGGTCACGTCGGACATTTTAGACGCGGTGAAGGCGAGTTCGTTTATTGTGTTTTTCAGTTCTTTAATGGCGGAGCTGAACTGGTTAATTATTTTATTGTAGTTGTCGGAAATGACGCTGGCATCGTTGTCAGAATATTTAGTCAGCCGGGTGTCGGTCGCGCGTTTGCCTTCTGCAATGGATTTGAGAGTGTCGGCAATTTCTCGAATTCCGGATTGATATAATTTTGGCAAAAGTCCGCCCAGTACCAGGGATAAAATTATCAGAACCGGCCAATGCAACAGCTCCAGAAGGAGATTGCCTGAATTGACAAACAGGTTCGTAAGATAGCGGTCTATACCAGCGCCGATAACGATTACAATTGTGGTTGCCAAGCTGAACTTGGTTATTCGAATCATTTTATACCCGCTATAACTCTATGAAAAGATTGAAGTAACCTTTAAATGCCTGTAAGTTATCGGCGTTGCGTTAGTTTTCTAAAGAGTGGGGTTTGAATAATGCCGGCTAGTCATATAAAGGAAGGGCTAAGCCGACAACGTAAACATTACAATTAGCAGGGTATGAGAAACTGTGAGGGGATGCGAAGTGTATATACCGACATACAATGCGGAACATGATACGCACGTATTACACGAATTGATCAACAGAAAACCTTTCGGTACCTGGGCCACCTTGTCCGATGGGGTGATAGTCGTCAACCATATACCTTTTGTGCTTCATGCGCACAGAGGCGAGTTGGGGACTTTGGTTGGTCATATTGCCAGGGCAAACCCGGTTTGGAAGAGTTTCTCCAGCGAGTTTCAATCGGCCATAGTCTTTGTAGGTGACAATAGTTATATCACACCGAGCTGGTATCCCGGTAAGCACGAACATGGCAAGGCGGTCCCCACCTGGAACTATACTGCGGTGCATGCGTATGGCGTGCCGACGGTGATCGAGGACAAAGAGTGGCTCTTACAGCATGTCGCGGAAATAACGGATATCCATGAAAGCGGTCAAAAATTGCCGTGGAAGGTCGACGATGCACCGGCGGAATTTATCGATAGGCTGTTAGGCGCGATTGTCGGCATTGAGGTGCCTATTCAACGCCTCGAGGGCAAATTGAAGCTCGGCCAGAATCGGCCGGAGCCAGATAAATTGGGGACGGTGGCGGGTTTGATGTCGCGGGGGGATCCGCAGTCGCTAGGTCTGGCTGATCTTCTGAATAATCATATAGTGAAGAGTAAGACCACTTAAACAGCGTTACCAACAAATCCGCTTACCTTTACGCTATATCGTTGCTGGCGACAGGCAAAACGGTGTTTCCTTGTATCTATTTATACTTGAGGACCAAAACAATGGCAGACAATACGGTACAACTGCATCGTATTTTGCGCGCGCCTGTAGAGCGAGTCTATCGCGCTTTTCTCGATCCCGACGCCATGGAGAAATGGTTTCCTCCCCACGGTTTTACCGGCAAGATCCATCATATTGATGCACGTGAGGGCGGCGGATATAAGATGTCTTTCACTAATTTCTCTACTGGGGAGAGTCATACCTTTGGCGGCCGGTATCTTCGACTGGTGCCCGACGCCTTGATTGTCAACACGGACAACTTTGACAATCCTGGGTTACCTGGCGAGATGACGACGACGGCTTCATTCAAGCAGGTGTCCTGTGGTACGGAGGTCAGCATCGTTCAGGAAGGTATACCGGAGGCTATTCCCGTCGAGTCCTGTTATCTCGGTTGGCAGGAGTCGTTGACATTGTTGGCGCTGCTGGTCGAAGCAGAGATTCCCGGGGTCAATTGAAAGCAGGAAAGAGGTATCAGGACCATGATAAAGCACATCGTAATGTGGAAGCTGAAAACGAACGCCCATGGTAACGACAAGGAGACAAACGCCCGGCTCATCAAGGAAAAATTGGAGTCGCTCAACGGCAGGATACCGGGCATGATCAAAATAGAAGTGGGTATCAGTTGCGGCGCTACTGATAGCAGCAGTGACATTGTTCTCTATTCGGAGTTCGAGTCACAAAACGCACTGGATGCTTACCAGGATCACCCGGAACACAAATCCATGAAGTTATTTATTTTTGAGGCAAGAAGTGAGCGTCGTGAAGTGGACTACCAGATTTGAAAGTCGTGATACCTGCGGCCTATATTTCTTACGCAACCAGTAACGCCAGGAAAAATGTTGACGGTGCGGTGATGGTGAGCAATGTATTTAATGCTGAGAAATTTTTTTGGTGGTGATGTCGTTTGCAGTTTTTTTATAATTAAATTTATTAACTAAGACGTTAATATATAGATTAATTACATACTCTCTCATCAATTAAATTACTCTTAACGTGTTGTGGTGTCACATTTTAGTCTCAATTTTTCCTTTAGAATCGATCTGCTTTTTGTGTTGTTCTCGCAGTAAACAAGCGGCAAGGAGGTGTCGCCGCACATGTCATAGCTATTATTTAAAGGAGAATGAAATGAGAATAATAAAAGTAGTTTCTATATCGTTATCTTTACCTGTGTTCCTGTTGAGTACCCTGGTATACGCCGGTGGATCGAAGACCGGTTTAAGTGAAAAAGAGGAGTTGGGCCGTCTGCTCTATTTCGATGAAAACCTTTCCATTAATCGTAATCAGGCCTGTGCCACCTGTCATTTTCCGCCGGCGTTTGTAGATCCGGCCAATACCGCCGATCCGATCAACAGTCCCGTTTCCGCCGGTTCTGATGTGACCTTGCATGGTGGCCGCAATGCGCCCAGTGCTGGCTATGCCGCCTTCAGTCCATTTTTCCATTGGGATGGCGTTGAAGGTTTGTATATCGGTGGTCAGTTCTGGGACGGGCGCTCCACGACACTGACCGAACAGGCCAAGGGCCCGTTTCTGAATCCGGTGGAAATGGCCATGCCCAGTCGCGCCGCAGTGTTGGCCCGTATTGCAGAGAAATCCAATCCCAATCGTTCCGATTACAAAAAACTGTGGAAGGCGGTATATGGCGTCAAGCTTTCCCTGTTGGATGAACCGGATAGCGACGTGGAGGTGGATGCCTTGTATGAAATGATGGCCGACGCCATCGCCGCCTTCGAGAAAACACGGCTATTCAGCCCGTTTACCTCAAAGTTTGATTACGTCTTGGCCGGTCTGGCGACCTTTACCGATGCAGAACAACGGGGCCTGGATCTGTTCAACGGTAAGGCACAGTGCAACGCCTGTCATGTCAGCGATACTTTGGTAGCGCCGGATGGTGGTATTATGCCGCCACTGTTTACCGACTTTACCTATGACAATATCGGTATACCTAAGAGTACCCACCCATTGCTGGTCGACAATCCGGTAGACCTTGGTCTGGGTGGGCGAGCTGATATCGCGGCGCGTGATCCGGCCGGAGCCGAGAAGGGCAAGCACAAGGTGATGAGTCTGCGCAACATCGCCGTCACCGCCCCTTATGGTCACAATGGTTTCTTTGCCACGCTTGAGGATATTGTCCACTTCTACAATACCCGTGATGTTGCCGATTGGCCCGCACCGGAAGTCGCGGATAATGTAAACGTCGATGAATTGGGTGACTTAGGCTTGAGTGCAGATGAGGAGGCCGATATCGTTGCTTTCCTCAAGACCCTGACCGATGGTTTCGGTGAGGTAATCCATACCTTTCCTTTCCCACCTTTCCCTTGATGCGGGTTCTATTCAGGGAATAAACAAACGCCCCGGCCAAACCCGGGGCGTTTTCTTTTGGTACCTTCGAAAATTTACTGACATACCCTTGGGGGAGGGTACGCGCAGTATGCTTGGTAACCTCTGATTAACTCCCTGAAACGGCTCTGGCTGAGTTTTGATCCGCTGACTGTTGTTTCGGAATTGCTTAGTCAGATTCTAATTAACCAATTTCATTTTTACGCCAAAGCTGCACCCGATGTTGGGAAAAGGTATTTCTAAGTTTTTATTCTCATATTTGAGTAAATGTACTCAAAAATATTATTGACGTGAGAAAATATTCTCAATAAATTGCCTGTGAGGCCCTGGTAAAGGAATGTGTAACGGATACAGAGCCTTACCCATAGCAAAAAAGTCTTCGATACCGGACCAGCCACGGAGTGGGGTGGTGGAATGATTCCCTGGTGCCGGTTCGAAGCCCCGATTGGCTTGTCGGTCAGAGGGTATAAAAAGTCTTTCTTGGGGAGGAGACATCATGTTGCAGCGAAGTGCCTGGTTGAGGACCGCGCTTTTCCTATGCGCCTTTCATTTTACTACCGGCGCCTGGGCGCTGGGATTTACCACTGTCGATCATTCCGATTGGGACGAAACCGCGGTGCGCAAGGTATTGCAGACCTTCGCCTACGGCGGCTTTGCCAGTGATCGGCAGATCAAGGACTGGTCACGCCTGTCGCCCGAAGCGGCCATTGTCGAGATTCTGAGTTTCAACCCCCTGCATGACAAACTGTCACCGGCGCAGGATAGTACCGGTCTGTATGCTGACTCGCTGGAGTCCCTACAGGACTTCTGGAGTTCCGAACGGAACGACAATCCGGTTCGGCCCGATCAGCGTGCAAACTATCACACCCTGGTCACCCTGGCCGATGGTTCACGCATCCTAAGCAGCGGCCATCTGCAGAGGACCTGGGTGCAGGCCGCGACCACACGCGGCGTCAATCCGTTTTTAACCAAGACCGGTCTCTACCTGACCAACTACCATATGTCCTTGAGCGTCAGCAAGACCGAGGCGGCGCTGATGCGCGCCTTTTACGATCAGGCGATACAAGGTCTGATTCAGGACAAACCCCTGTTCGATATTCTGATCGATGGGGCATCATCGGCGGCAGTAGCGCGTGCCTATGGCCATCTCTACAGCACCTTCAACAACAATAACGGCGTGTTCCGCGGCAATGATGACTTTGCGCGCGAATTTCACCAGCTGTTTTTCAAGATCCAGGGCGCCAGTGATCCTAACGGTGCGGATCACCACGAGAATGTGACCATCGAAAATACCGCGCGTCTGCTTACCGGTATGAATGTGGATCTGGTGCCCAACGCCTACGGTAGCGACCTGCGCGGTAATTGGTTTATCGCGCCGATCAATTTCAGCGATCACTACGACGGTGAGGGGCGTTATATTCGCAACTACACCTTGCATCATCGCGATTGTCTCTATATCTTGCTGACCGACATTTGCGGCAATACCGCCGATGAGAAGCTGCGCCAACTGGGACAGGTGGCCGGCTACAATCGTGAGAGTCTGGATAATTTGCCGTTGGCCATCATCAACTTTTTCGCCGACGATAACTTCAACGCGCAGAAGATCACGCAGATCCGTGAGGCCTGGGAGTATACCGAGCCCAAGAGCCTGTTGAGCTTTCTGCGCAGTTACGCAATCTCCACCACCTTCCATCGCGCCGACACGGTGAAGTATCGCTCTTCGTTCGATCGCAATCTGACCGTGCACAACAGCAATACCTTGAGCAACCAGGAGATCTTCGCACGCAATGAACTGCCTATCGGTCAGTTAAATCTGGAAGGGGCGACGGTGTTCATGCCTGCCCATGATGTCTTCGGCGGTCAGACCGGTCTGCAGGCGGCCAATAATCCCAATATCTTTCGTGATGCCTATCAGCGCAATGTGAAGAATCCCTATTTCATTACCCGAACCGACTACAGCTATACCGATGCCACCGGCGTACAACAGACCTGGAGCAAGGATTGGGCGGCGGTGATCCCGACCAACGGTGACAATCAATACGAGGTCAATAAGGTGGCCAAGTGGTTGTGGCAGCGCTTCGTCGGCGACGGCGGCAAGAACTACGGCTTTTATGAAAGACTGGCGGTCGAATCACTGCTGGCCACCGGTTACGACTTCGGTTATCTGGCCGATCCCAACAATCCGGAGTTGAGTTATACCAAGCAAGAAATCGAGGACAACGGTCTGATGTCCATCGTCGAGGACAATGAGAAAGTCCTGATGGACCTGAACAGCGACGATCCGGTGCTGCGCAAGCGCGCCAATGCACGTGTGGGATTGGCAGTGAATTTTATCGCGGCAACGCCTTTTGTCTATGCCGTGGAGGGGAAATAACATGAAACGCAGAGATTTCGTCAAGAGCGTATTTTACACCAGTGCCATAACCGGTACCTCTCTGGGCAGCTTACTGCCCGTAGGTACTGCACGCGCTGCGCATACCGGTGCAGGCCTGGGACGAACCCTGGTCAACACGATGTTGTTGGGTGGCGCCGACCTGCGCTTTTTGTTCGCCCCCCATCCGGATAGTGACTATGCCCATGCCTATTGGCAGGCACGCACTACGCTCTATCAGAATAATCCCGAGAACAAGGCGCACTTTGTCGATTACGCCACGGTGTGGAATGAACTCTACCTGCCGGTTACCTTTAACAATCAGGTATTCGGTATCCACAAGTCCGCCGCCTGGCTCAAGGATCAGTTTGACCAGGGTAACGTTGCCATTATCTGTAATGTGGCCGCTTCGGAGAACCGCCGTCATGATCACTCGCAATTGATTGTTAACACCGGTGATCTGAATGCTGACCAATATATCTATGATCGCGAGGGGTGGGGGGGCCGCTTGGCCTCGGCCATGGGGGCCGAGGCCAATGTGGTGGCCGTCAGTCACGATGTCTCCATCTTCTGTAACAGCGTCAATCCCGGTAATCGCCTGCAGAAGGTGGTCCATGTGCGTGACAGCCGCGATTTTGCCCTGACCGGGCCCGATGGTAATCCGGTTTCGCAGCGCAGCATCACGGCGCGTGCCCTGAAGGCCTATTACGCAAAACGTGGTGAGGCAGTTGAGCGGGACATTGCCAAGGGTAAGTTGGATGAGGCCTGGCCGTTTCGTCGCTTCTTCAAGCATGAGGAGATGTTGCGTACCTTCGGTGATCAATTCGCAGAAGTACTCAAGGAACCGGGGCATGGACCGTCCTATTACCTGACACGCCTGTTCACTACCGGCTCCACTTCGACCAAGCTCAATACGCCCCACTTCGGCAAGGAGTTGGGCAACCTCTATGATTGCATTAACGGTGTCGATGTCCTGCGCCTGCGTGTCGCCTCGCTGGAATTCTCCAGCTTTGATACACACAAGCAGGAGATGGTCGCGCTGGAGCGTCACCTGAGTGATCTGTTTTCACCCAATGGCGGTTTCGCCTCTCTGACACTGGCACTGGAAAACGTGCAGGATGCCAACGAGAATCTGGTCCATGTCTTTACCAGCGACTTCGGTCGGCAATTGGCCAGCAATGGCGACAACGGTACCGATCATGGACGCGGCACCTATAGCATCATCATCAGTCGCAATGTGCGTGGTGGTGTCTACGGCGAGATGTTTCCGCAGCGTGAGATCCTACCCGATCCCAATGACACGCAGACACCGCAACGTACCCCGTACCAACAGCCGGGTGCGGACATCAGGGGACTGACCTCCATTGAACGGGTGATGGCGCGGGTGTGTGATTGGGTGGAGCCGGGCAGTGGCGTCAAGGTGTTTCCCAATACGGCGAAGAATGACCTGTCACTCTATCCTGACGGACCGATACTGGAGCAGGGAGTGGATCTGAGCCGGCTGTTCCAACCCGGTTTTATGATCAATGGGAATACGGCGGTCATTAACAATGGTACAAAAGTCAACATGAACGACGTTTCGTTATCATTGCAGAGTTCCAATACGATCGCGCCGATTACCACCCGTTCCAATGTCTACGGAAAGTTCTCCTTCAAGGGAATCGATGATGGTACCTATGTATTGACGCCGAGCAAGCCCTATTTCGATTTCTCACCAGCCAATTTGACAGTCAATGTCGCGGGTGGGGATATCGGCGGCATAGAGCTGGTTGCAGTACCCAGGCTGCATATTGCCATCATCTATAAAACATTGTGGCAGGATCCGGCTACCGGAGAGTTTTTCGCTATCGTGCGTATTGGTGGATGGGCCTTCGTGCCAGGTCAGACTCAGATCTTCCTTGACGATCGTGAGCAAACCCCCGTATTGCTCTGGCCAAACATTATCTTTTTACGATTACCCGCGGCGGAGGCCTATGGCCAGATTACCCTGGTGACGCCGACGGAGCGCTATACGCACGCTGTTCCTCTGGAGCGGGTATAGGAAATGTAGATGTGGATTACATGGGTGGGTTGATCTCCTGTGCATAGTCACCATCTGGCATTGTTGAAATGTTTTCCTTTGTCGCCTGTGTCTGGTCATCGTTGGTGGGAGCAGCCAGATGACCGTCCAGGCGCGCTTGTTCGAGGATTCGTTGTTGATCGATCTGTTCAGAAAATTCTTCCTTAGCGGG
Source organism: Proteobacteria bacterium UBA6915 (assembly GCA_002450975.1). Taxonomy (GTDB): domain Bacteria; phylum Pseudomonadota; class Gammaproteobacteria; order UBA6915; family UBA6915; genus UBA6915. The sequence continues at coordinate 9,964 of DKAX01000063.1, read as the reverse complement.
AGCCGTTTCGTTTTTGTGGGATGGCTGGTGTTCAGCCGGCCGGGGTTTGGCGGGTATCAGTCCGTCGGCTTCGGCCTTTTTTAAAATAGCTTCCTGGTCAATCTGGTCAGCATACTGGCCTGTCGGTTTCACGTGCATGTTTTCAAGGGTCGGTTCAGGTGCATTAATATCGTAGCTTTGTGACTGCTCAAAAAACGTATCGTTGAACACGTCAGCTGCCTTTGCCTCTATTTGGCTACGGCGATCTAATTTTTCCAGCATTTCCGCATTAGTACCTGTAACGGAAAGTCCGGTGTTCTGTGGGATATTGACAGTCGACAATGTCGCGCTTGCCGTTTCGGCATCGAAGCCTGGTGTTTCCGCTTGCTTGCCAAATTTAATGCCATAGATGGTAAGCGCGCAGAGCGTTGCTGCGCCTACCAGGATGAAATTGAACCGAATCTTGGTCATGATTGTTACCTTTGTTCTTGTATAACTGGTGCGCCCGCTGCGACGGGCGCACCGATTACTACAATTAGTCGATAATGGTGAGCTTGCACGTAGCGTTATACTGATTCCAGGACAACAAGCCAAAGTTGAGGTCGAAGTCGCCTCGGTTGAACCAGTTAATATACTCGCCATCAGTGAAATAGCATGCCCAAACGTTCATAACGTGCTCGGTGGCATTGTTATTATTAGTTCCGGCAGCATCGCCATATTCTGCACGCCAGGTTTTGGAGCTGCGATTATAGTAGAACAGTGAGTCACGTGATGCAGTTCTTCCAGTGCCATCCCAGTTGTACATGCCCATACGCAGTGTGCAACCATCCCAGTCCCCACAAAGATCGTAAACAGTCTGTTCAGGAATGTTGACAGTAGTCCCTCGTTGTGAAGACCATGCGGTATAAGTCTGTCTTTCATTGGCGATTTCATATGCCAGGGCGGATTGGCCGACTGTCAGCAGTGTAATAGCAAGGGTGCCAGCTAGGGCAAGTGATTTGCTTTTCATTTAAGTTCCTCTTTGACGAAAGTTGATTATATGCCTGGATTCCTTTGATCCATTTAGCGTGTACTAATACATTTCATTTGAATTATCAGGTACAGGACACCTCCTTTGCAGCATTTTATGATGACTTCCAATTGCCGCGCTTCTGGCGCGGGAAAACGTATGATGGCAAATTTGTAGAGGAGGGGAATTGAAATTGTACAAGTGGAATTTGTGTGAAATTCTCTGTTAGAAGTGTTAAAAATTGCTCTTGCTTTTTTCTTGTGGTAGTAGGGTGCGCCGATACGCACGCCAATATTCAGATATGGATGACCCACCCAGCACAGGCGCAGGGCAGGTAAATGTTCCGCAGTAGATTGCGAAGTACGATGAACTATCGGTTGGCAGGGTTGTTCAACAGATCTTGCGTGAGAAAGTGGGGTTGATTATGGAAAGTAGTCTGTTTCCGGCAATATGCAACGGACCATTGTTGTCCAGAGTGACAATATCCGGGGCATTGAACTGGTCTGTGCTGAAACACTCGCGCTGGATGCTGCGGCGAATCTCGTCGGTTTGGTTGGTGTGTTTGAACATCAGGCGCAGTGTGAGGTTTTCGGGTTTGATCTGGATATAAACCGGCACGAGATGGGCAAACAGTTTGCGTGCCATGGGCAGAAAGACGCGCGAGCCGTTGATCAGGACATTGTAACCTTGCGCCAACCACTCGTTGACCTCCTGATCGATGCCGTAGAAATTGCCTTCCGATTCCCAGGCAATGGCGAATTTTCCGCCGTGCAGGCGTTTGTTGAATTCGGCACGGCTTAGGGCGGTATATCGTTCCTTGTCAGTCTCGCTGTTTGGTTTGGTGCTATAGCGGTGCGCTATGCGTACATGGGTGTTGTCGTACAGGTTCTGTTGCACGAATTGCAGCAGACTCTCTTTGCCGCAACCACGAGCGCCGATCAGATAAAACAGGGTGCCACTCATTACTGCATTCCTCATATTTACACCGCCTTTACTGATGCTGCTTCAGCCTCGGCGTACAGGTGATTTTTATAACAGGTCAGCAGACGTTGCGTCATGGCGTCTGCCGACCATTGATTCACATAGTCTCTCGCTTCGTTCGTCATGCGTGCGTGCAAAGCCGGTTCTTTTAGAACACGCACCACCAACCGCGCAAATTGTGTCGGGTCATCCTCGGCTATCAGTGCACCCCGCTGTGGTTGCAGGATATCTTTGGTTCCCAGAAAGGCCGTGGATACTACCGGCACCGATTGGCTCATGGCTTCCAGCAGTACCAATCCCTGGGTCTCGGTTTTGGAGGCGAAGACAAACAGATTGGCGGCGCTATAACAGTCCCACAAGGCCAGTTCACGATCGAGATAGCCGATAAATCGAACCTGGTCGTGAATATTCAGTTTATGTGCCAACTGTTGCAGACTTGCCAGGGCCGGACCTTCACCGGCCAGCACCAGCAGAATATCGGGTATCTGCTGGCGGATAAAGGGGATTGTACGCAGCAAAAAGTCGATATTTTTCTCAAACGCCATTCGTCCGACATTGACCAGTACGGGTCGATTGGGGTTTATGCCGTGTTTTTGGCGAAAACTGGTACCGTTACCCTTTGGGATGGCGCCCAGTTCCAGGCCAGTCGGCAGGCGGTAGATTGGGCTGGTGACACCAAATTTTTCCAACAGACTATGCATGGCCTCGGAAGGGGCGATGACGCCATCGACTGAGTTGCATTGGCGGGTGGTGAATACACGTGACCCCCAACGCAGCAATAAATCGGGTAGAAAGGGAATATAGTGTTTGGCGTAGTCTTGAAAATAGGTGTGATAGGTGGTGATATGCGGTATTCGCAGATCCCGTTTTAGTCGTTGACCCCAAAAATAGGCGATGAAGGGAGTATGCGAATGGACTAAGGTGATATTGCGTTCGTGTAATTTACCCAATAATTGTCTATACCAGTGCGAGCGCATCAGTCGATCTTCCGGTGACATAAACAGGCCGCGACTCGGAATACGAATAATATTTTCCTGATCATCAATGTCCAGCTCATTGACACCGTCATAGCGTGGCGCCACCAGGGTTACCTTATGTCCGTGACTTTGCAGCGCAGCGCGAAAGCTTTTTATTGAGGTGGATACACCGTTGATACGGGGGAAATAGACATCGGACAACATTAATATATGCAAACGTGAATCCTCCGATTAGATGGCGGTGGTTATGGCGGCAAGGGTAAAGCCGATGGACGCTCCGGCCGCTACGTCGGTCGGATAGTGCAGCCCCAACAATACCCGCGACAGGGCCACCAGGGTGGCAAAGGGAATAACCAAGTAGTAGAGGCCGGGCAGATAGCTGATCACGATCAGGGAAAAGGTGACGGCATGCAAGGTGTGTCCCGAGGGGAAGCTGTACTTGTCTAGCATGCGTGCGCCCAGTTGAATTGTCTCCAAGGCCTCGCATGGACGAAGTCGAGCCGTCTTATGTTTGATCAATTTATATATCAGTAGACCCATGGCGCCGGCCAGGGCCATGCGAAGTGAGACATGCGCGTAATTGGCACCATAATAGATGGGGATTAGCGCCATCAGCACATACCAGAACACGCCGTCACCCAGGCGGCTGACGACGCGCATCAATGGACGCAATGCCAGTCGGTGACATAGGCGATTGGCGGTCACACAAACGGTGTTTTCCAGTTCGCTGAATTTTTTCAAATACAGACCGCTGCGAACGTAGGCCATGGTCTCTCTCCTCTAGGTACTGTTTATTGCACTATCGACGGGTAAGTTGATGGGGCGATGACGCTTTGATTACAGTTTGATGAAGATGACGCCGGGTATCCTGTATTTTTACGCGATTCTGCTCGAAGGTATCGTCTGCAACAGGTGACGTTCGAAGATTGTGAAAAGCTGTTGCCAGTCGATTTTTTCCGCATAGCGTCCGGCTTGGCTGCGCAAAAATAGAAGTTGTTCGCTATCGGCGGCCAGTTCCAACGCACTGCTAACGAACGCCTCTTTGTCACCCACGGGTACGCATAGGCCATTGCCCGCATGAGTGATATGCATGCGTGCGGCGGCGTAGTTAAAGGCGACCACGGCCAGACCGCTGGCCATCGCCTCTAATACCACATTGCCAAAGGTTTCAGTCTCGCTGGGAAACAGAAACAGATCGGCAGAGGCGTAGTGGCGCGCCAGTTCATGTCCGAGTTGTATACCGCAGAAGATGATTTCGGGGTATTGTTTACGCAGAGGTTCATAAAGTGGACCGTCACCGATGATGATAAAACGGCTGTCAGGGCGTATTTTCTTTATCGCATGGTAACTCTCGATAGCCAGTGGCAGGTTCTTTTCCGAGGCCACGCGACCGACATAAAGGCAGGCCAGTGTATCTTTCTCCAGTCCCCATTGCGTGCGCAGCTTTTGACAACGGCGACGGGGATTGAATTGACTTGTGTCAACGCCGCGTGGAAACAGGCTCAGGCGTTGAAAACCGCTGTCGGCCAGTTCGCGCAACAGATTTTCATTGGGTACCAGAGTCAGGTGACAGCGGTTGTGAAAATTGCGCAGGTAGGACAACAGGGGTTTGCCTAAAAAGGTGAGTTTGTAGTGTCGGGTGTATTGGTGAAAATTGGTATGGAAGCCGGAAATCACCGGGATACGCAGTTCATTGGCAATCTTTAGTGCCGTCGAGCCCAAGGGGCCTTCCGTGGCGATATAGACCACATCCGGTGTCTGTTCGCCCCACAGTCGGCGCAGCCGGCCCTTATCGATCAGGCCGATACGCACGGCGTTGTAGCCGGGCACAGGTAACGCTTTGACCAGGTGGGTGGTCGGCGCGTCGCAACACCCTTCGCGGTCGAAGGCACTTTGTTTGGGACGTATCAATGATATCTTGTAGTCCCGCTCCAACAGGGCGTTGACTAGGCGGCACAGGGTCATGGCGACACCGTTGACCTCGGGTGGATAGGTCTCGGTGACGAAGCAGATATGCCGGCCCTGCTGAGTGGTTTTATGATTGTGCGTAGTCATGTCACCAAGTTTGACGGTGACGAATGACAGTCATTTTACCGGGATATGACAATTCCTTTGCGGGGCCGATGGTTATAGTGGCAGTGTAATACCGGACCCTATTCGGGATTCCGGGGCAGTTTATGTAACCGCACCTTTGGAGTATCCTTGCCATTATATTTGACCAACTTAAAGGCAGGCATGAGTTTTATTCGTTTATATCCCCTACCGGAAATTACTCCCTTGGCCCCGGAGCGGTTTTGGCCGTGGGGAGTTGGCGCTGTTTGGGGGAGCCGGGTCGGGTAGTGCGGAGATTCTCCTGGCTGTGCATCAGATTGCGGATTTTGAGGGGTGTCCACTCTATCTGTTGCTAGCGGATAATCCCAATAATCTGATCGACGGTATACGGATCTGTCTGAAGGACGGCAGCCTGTTGGTCATTGCCGACGAAGAGCTGGGGCGTTTTCTTGAATTGATCGCGCACGCCATGCGTGGTGTGATACAGGAGATGGTACCCAGTACTTTATTGCCTTCCATCGCCCGGCACAGGATTTTAATATGAATTAGACAGGAATTAGAGGCTCCAATGGCTAAAGATGTCTTTGTTTTTGAAGTCACCGAGAAGAGTTTTGAGTCAGCGGTTATAGGCAACTCCAGCAAATTACCGGTGCTGGTCGAGTTTATGGTGGTATGGTCTGAGCCCTGCGTGGTTATGGCCGACACCTTGACGGATCTGGCCCACGACTATGCCGGACTGTTCATTTTTGCCAAAGTGGATGTCGAAGAGCAACTGGGGCTTAAAGAGCGTTTCAATATCGAGAATGTACCTTCCTTGATGGTGTTCAAGGATGGCAAGCCGGTACGTACCGACATGGGGCAGATGACGGAACCGGAATTGCGCGCGCTGTTAAAGGAGTATGGAGTTTTCCGTCAGTCCGATGAGTTACGCGAACAGGCGCGTGCCAAGCATCTGGCTGGCGATATCCAGGGGGCGGCGCTGCTGCTGACCCAGGCGATCCAGAGCGATCCCGGCAATACCCGTATTGCCATGGACATGGTGCAGATTTTTATCGATACCGGTCAGTATGCCGAGGCGCGCGGTCTGTTCGGCCGCCTGCCGCAAAAGGATAGAGAGAGCGCTATTGGGAACAACCTGAGCGGCCAGTTATTGTTTCTCGAACTGGCGGAAAAGACCGAGGGGATTGTACGACTACAGCAGCGCGTGGACGACGATACCAATGATTTCGATGCGCGATTCGATCTGGCCCTGTGTCTGGTTGCCCGCCACGGCTATGTACAGGCCTTCGATCAGTTGTTCTATATCGTGGAGCGCGAACGTGAGTTCAAGCAGGGTGCTGCACGTGAAATGATCTCGACGCTGATCAATATGTTGAAACCCAACGATCCTGGCTTGGCGCAGGTATACCGGCGTAGGTTATCTAATACGCTTTCCAGCTGAGCGTATTGTGGTGGCAGTGTCGGTGCTATAAAGAGTTATGACGTAAAAAATATAAAACAAGGAGGGAAAGATGGTTTCATTTATCGTTAATCGCAATGCTCGCGATGGTCAGAGCCAGCAGAATTGGCAACTGGCCGAACCCATGTTTAAACAGGCTTTTCCCCAAGCACAAATCTTTTACCCGGATTCTCAGGAGGAAACCATTGCCACTGCGCGGCGCTTGGCTGATGTGAGTGGCTCGACTATTGTCTCGGTGGGCGGTGAAGGGACTATGAACCGCGTTATGCAGGGGATCATGCAGAGTGAGAATGCCGACAAGGTGACTATGGGGGTAGTACCCTTTGGTAATGTTAACGACTATACCACTAACCTTGGTATGCGTAAGAATTGGCAGCACGCGCTGGAGGTTTTGCAGGCGGGAAAAATACAACGAGTAGGTCTGGTTCAGCTCAAGACCAATTCTAAAAATGAATTTGCACTGAATATTGCAGATCTCGGAATCGGTGCCAGCACAGCACAACGTCACTTGCGTGGAGAACTACGCTGGTTGAAGGGCCGATTCAAATATAATTTGCTGGCTTTGAAGTCATTGATGTCCTGGCAAAACGTGCCCGCAACTATCGAAGTTGATGGTCAGACCATGGACGTGCCCGTCGGTATCATTCTTGCGGGCTATAGTCCCACGTTGGGTGGTTTCGAGCTCTTACCCCATGGCCGGGTGGACGATCCCAAGATGGCTGTTACCATTGCCCACAGTCTGTCGCGCCTGGAGATGGTTAATTTGATGCAGGATGCCAAAAAACGGCGTTTTAAGGAGAGTGACCGGGTCCACTTTCTCAATGCCTCACGCCTCACCCTGCGGGCGCAAAGACCGGTGGTCGCACAGGTCGATGGTGAGATTACCGACGCCAGTGCACTGTCACTGGAATTGATTGCCCATCCACGACGATTGAATTTTGTAGTGCCGTAGTGATTATTGGATGAAATAGTAAGGCGGATAGAATAATGGTCAGTGTTGATGGGGTAAGTCAACTAGACTGGAGAAAACAATTCGAAATAGTGTAAAAAGACCAGACCGGTACTTAATAACCGATCTGGTCTTTTGATCTATAGGGAGTGCTATTTTACCTTTGAGCTATAAAATCGTGTATTAGAATCCCCGGAAATGAGTTCCTTCATCCTACTAGTATAAAGGTCATTTGAGGACGAGAAACGGTTTGCATTGGAGCTGTCCTCGTCATCGCTCTGCCACCCCCCCCGCGTCAGTCCGGTACGGGAAAAGACGCCATATTCATCAAAACCGCTGCCAAGCAAAGGCCACGCATATTTTGCAGATGAGTCGGCGGGAAACAAGCAGAAATGTAAAAGAGTGTTTTTAGTTACAACGTTCGGGTAGATATTGCCAGAAGCCCTGTTGTTATTTGAATTGTCTTCGTTATCGATAAAGCGAGAGAATTCGAACGATCCGGTTGGGCAGGTATTACCCAATTTTAGGACCGCATAGTCGTTAACGGCCGGGGTGAATACATCGCCGCTGACCCTGCAATAATATGCCTTGGTGTTTTTCCCGGATTTAGTGGCGCTAATCCTCCCTCGTGTGCGTTACTGTTGTTCGAGTCTTCGTCGTCTGTCCGTATACAGATTTTTTCGACGCTCGAGGTAGGGCAGCTGCCGTCCGCAGCTGGTAATACGCCAACGGCAGTACTGCTTGAGTAGTCGACAACGGTTACTGTAGTTTTGACGGGGGCCGAGCTTGTATGCCCATCACTGACTATAAGCTCAACAGTATAGGTCCCAGGGGCAGAGAAGCTTTTTTCAATGCTTACGCCCGAATACTTTCCGCCATCGCTGAAAGTCCAATCTTAGCTTAGAACGTTAGCTTCGTTATCATAGCTTTGACCGGAATCAAAGGTGATGACGATATTAGGTAGTGTGCTCGGATAGGGGCCGCCTATGTCCGCTGCTGGGGCAGAGTTGGGGATGGCAATTACTAAAATAGAGGTGTCTACGGCCAATAGGTAAATATCGGCCAATTTTTCCTCATCAATGCACCTGTCCCAAGATTTATAGCATTTACTTCCTGACTCTTTTAATATTTGAATGTTGCTGTATACAGCCTCGGAAAACAACTTGAAGTCTAAAGTTTGATCATACAGTAACAGGTTTTTGAAAATGGAAAACATGCTGTGGGCCCGTGCCATGTAGCCAAGTTGTGTGTTGAGTTTGTTGAGAATACGGCGTCGCGCATCCAGCGCGTCTAGTGTGGGTAATACTGGGGTGGTAATGACTCCCGAGGTTGTATAATCAAGCTTAGAATCCCATAAACGCTGCGCACCGGCAGGGCTGTTTCCTGAAATTGTGTCGGTTTGCGTCAGCACGTTGTTAGTCCAATATTTACCAAGGTTGTTTAATAATACCTTGCAACTTTCCATATCGTGGAGTGCGCATTGGGAATTAGGTTATGTTTGGGTGGCGGTACCGTGGGAAATAATTATATGTATCTGGCTGGGGTCACCGCCAAATTGGAGTGCACTAATATCAATGGCGCCGACCAGATTGTTTTCGATGGCTATTGATTGAATCGTGTCGATAATTTATCCTAGTGTGTTGTATTACACGGAACTAAAGTCGAATTTACGATTAAAGATGGTTTTTTCTACTTTGTTAGCGAATGAGACTTTGATGCCATAGAACAATGCAACACCATGAGCCCTTTGATCTATATAAGTGTCACCACAACTAGTTTGAAAGTTGCTCGATCCAGTGTTGAGGGCGGATTTACCGATATCACTGAGTGATTGGAATGAAAATACCGTCTGAAAAGTTTTTGCGATAGCTCTGTATGCAAAAACTACTGAATAGTCATCGGGCGTGTTGCTGTCGATAAACTGCGAACTTACACTATTGACGAATAAGTCTGATCCGCCTTGAAGGCGTCTGGTTGCGACATAAAAATTTCGAGTTGGCTGCGGCTAGTAATTATTTTTGATTCGTAATACAAATTTCCAGAATTAGACGCAATATTTTTTGGTGCCCACCAAACATTTGTCATTAGCTGCATAATTGAAGGAGTCATATCCCTGGCCGAGTTCCAGTGCCGGTGTAGAAGAAGCACAGCCACCACCGTTCGAGATAAACCATGCGGCAGTGGTTTCGGGGGAGCAGTTGTCGTAAAACGAACTGTTCGCAGCATATAGCGGTGTAGAAATAGTTACGGATAGTATGAGAGATATGATATACGACGGACTAATTCGTTTATTTTTCACAGTTAACTCCATTTATTTAGTTGTTAGTCGAGGTGAATTAGCATATTACGAAATACTAAATGTTTTAAAACAATCTATCACGGGTGCAATTAGTGTATGCAAACCGAATATAGAAATATTTAGAAACTGTGGGATTGAATTGGCTGTTTACGCACAGGAAAGAGACGGGGGAACTGGTCGTTGAGGCCGAATCCTTTAAAAAAGAAATATGGGAGAAGTAACGTTGGGAAAGTAGCGCGGATTCAAGTTGCTAGTGCAA
>DKAX01000050.1 GCA_002450975.1 Proteobacteria bacterium UBA6915 | reverse complement strand
CGCTCGAACAGGGTAAAGGCGTCGGCGGTGCCGCCGGCAAAACCGGCAATGACCTTATCCTGATAAAGGCGGCGCACCTTGCGTGCGTTACCCTTCATCACAGTGTTGCCCATGGAGACCTGACCGTCACCACCAATGACCACCTTGTTGCCGCGACGGACCGACAGGATGGTCGTGCCTCTGAATTGTTGTACCAAAACCATTCTCCTTTAAAACACTGAGGTCATGCCGACACCAAGGCGATCTTTCAGGCCGATAGAATGCCAAGCATGGGGACAGTCGGCGCGGGATTCAACCGCTCAGGGGATGGCGTGGGGAAAATAACCGCCGAAATATCCCAGATCAAACGCCAGAGGAGGACGAGGCTCCCCATGGAAGGCGATCCCCGTCAGCTGTAGCCGGAAGCTGTTTTTTGGGGAAGGCGGTATCACCGCGAATACCAGGCGCAGACAATACCAGACATCCGTCTTCTGTACATCCAGTAGACCACGCTCAAGATCCGCCACGGTGCCGCCAGCGGGATTGACAGCGCAGCTCAGGCGGGCGGACGGATCAGGTGACTGAATACCGTAAAACAGCAGCTCCATCGCCCCCGGAAAAGGTGTGTTTATGGCTACCGGTGCCAGTTCCTGATTGCGCAACAACAACCGGATCTTTTTTAAATCCAAGGTATATCCGGGATTTTGCGCCCTGACAGCCAAATCCAGACTAAAGGGCGGATCGACATAGCGTGCCTCGGGATCAAAGTGTTGCCGTTGGCCGGGTAAGCCTAGAAAGCTATCTCGACGGGCCTTTATCACTTGATTATAGGGCTGCAACCGTACCTGCAGATCATCCCGCTGGTTATAGTGTCGATAGATATCATCCGCCTGTAACCGATCCTGCGGCACGCTGACCTCTTGCTCATAAAGGGTGACACAGGCCGTCAACATCAACGCCCCGATCAGGCCTACAGCAAGACGCAACCACATAAATATTCCTTCTACCAGACGGCGAGACACTATTTTTTCTTTCTGGCCCTGGGGTGGGCCTGATCATACACCTTGGCCAGGTGTTGAAAGTCCAGATGGGTGTATATCTGCGTGGTGCTGATATCCGCATGCCCTAACAATTCCTGTACAGCGCGCAGATCGCCGCTGGATTCCAGCAAGTGGCTGGCAAAGGAGTGGCGCAGGCGATGAGGGTGGACATGATGCTGCAAACCCTGACGCTGTCCCTGCAGTTTGACCATGCGTTGGATGGAACGCGCCCCCAAACGCTGACCACGTCTATTCACAAACAAGGCCTGCTGGTCCGTAGGCACTAGAGCCGCCCTGTCCTGTATCCACTCTTGTAACGCCGCCAACGCCTTGCTGCCCACTGGCAGCTCGCGCTGTTTGCCGCCCTTACCACTGACCCTGACCATACCTTGTCTTAGGGAGAGGTCTGTCAGATCCAGACCGGTCAGTTCAGACAGGCGCAGACCGGAGGAATAGAGGAGCTCCAGAATGGCTTGGTCTCGGCTAGACAACACTGCGTCGGCATCGGGGGTCAACAACCGGTTGACCTGATCCACATCCAGGGTGGCCGGGAGTCGTTTTGCCCGTTTGGGAGCGCGTACACCAATGGCAGGATTGAGTTTGACCACCGCCTCACGTAATAAATAATCAAAAAAACTTCGGATAGCCGACAACTCGCGTTGAATGGAACGGGCGTCCAGGCCACCCCCATGACGATGGGCAACATAGAGGCGCAGGTGCTGGCTGTCCACGGCCTGCCAGCGTTCTATAGATTGTCCCTGGCAAAAGGTTATCCACTGCGCGATATCGCGACCATAGGCCGCTCGGGTATGGGGGGAATAACGCCTCTCCGAGCTGAGATAGGCCATAAACCGCTCCGGCCACTGCTCCAACTCGGGCGTCACCAATTATTCCAGGTAGGTGCTAAAGGCGCGGCTGACGATACCGGCAAGCTGGGCCAGAAAATCGATACCCTGGCCCGGATTGAAGTGGGCCTCGTCATAGCTACCGATGGCCAACAGACCGAAACAGCTGTCATCACACAAGGGCACCAGAGCCATGGACATGACATCCTCGGCCCGGGTAGCGAATAAAAAACGTTTTTGTGTCAGGCGAAATTCGCCACATACCGGCTTACCGCGACTTAGCAGGGTCTCGAAGGACTCCAGCACCCCAGGACGGTGTACCACAAATTCACTACGCCCGGCACAACCCTCGGGCACCTCATCGACAAAAAAGCGCAGGGCCACTTCATCGGCGGCAAATTCCTCTTCCAGGATGCGCCGTACTGTATCCAGCAGGGTGGTAAGACTGTCGCACTCCATGACGCCCAGGGTCAATTGATGAAGGCGCTGGTGTAAGGCGTCATTGGCCTTGGCATTTTCTATCAGTTGATCCAGTTTGTGCCGGTATTGCAGATTCTGTTCACGCAAGATGGAGACCTGGCGTTCGATCAGGGATACAGCGGCGCCGCTGTCATGCTGCAGGTGCATGGCCGCAAGTATCTCTGGATATTTGTCAAAGAAATCGGGATGCCGCTTCAGGTGTTCCGATACGATGTCATCCATACCGCTGTTGGTTCGCTTGCCCTGCCTTTGTTGTGTCGTCATAACGCAATCTCGCCCTCGTAAACCTGTGTCGCAGGCCCAGTCATCCACACCGGTTGCCCCTCGCCCTGCCAGCGAATCATAAGCCCGCCTCCCGGTAATTCTACCCGCACCTGCTCATCCAGCAAGCCCCAAAGCCTGCCGACGACCACGGCCGCGCAGGCGCCGGTGCCACAAGCCAATGTTTCACCGACGCCGCGCTCAAATACGCGCAGGCGGATGTGTTCACGGGAGACAACTTCCATGAAACCCGCATTGACCTTGCGCGGAAACCAGCCATGGGCCTCCAACAAGGGTCCCAACCTTTCAACAGGAGCCGTGCGCACATCGGCCACGACCATGACGGCGTGGGGGTTACCCATAGAGACAGCGCCTATCTCCAGTTGCTCTCCACCGACATCGATAGAGTATCTTTTGGCCTGCGCTTCAGCGGTAAAAGGCAGATCCTGCGGTCGTAAACGGGGCACGCCCATATTGACCCGGACGTTGTGATCATCCACCACCGACAGGCTGATAACACCGGTGTTGGTCTCGACCACGATCTCGTCCTTGGTGGTCAAACCACGGTCTCGGACGAAACGGGCAAAACAACGGGCACCGTTTCCGCACTGTTCCACCTCACCGCCATCGCTGTTGAATATGCGGTAACGAAAATCGACGTCAGGGGAGACCGGGCGCTCCACCAGTAACAACTGATCGAAACCCACACCGAAGTGGCGATCGGCCAGAGCGCGGACGCGTGCCGGCGGCAAATCGGGCGACTGCTGAATGGCATCGATCACCATAAAATCATTACCCAGGCCATGCATCTTGGTAAAACGCAGACTCATACCAACAAACTCCTAGGGCCTAGCCCTGTCCCATTGCCCGGACTTGCCGCCGGACTTGTGTACCAAACCGACACCATCGATGATCATGCCCCGGTCTACGGCCTTGCACATGTCATAGATGGTCAACAG
>DKAX01000193.1 GCA_002450975.1 Proteobacteria bacterium UBA6915 | reverse complement strand
GATATTGGCGACAATAAAAAAATCCTCGATAAAATTATAGGGAATCAGGAACATCAGCCAAACACTTCGAGGTTTGGCCGCGCGGTTTGCCGGTCGCACCAGACTCAGGCTGCGCTCAAGGTCGCGGCAGTAGAGAAATACCAGGGTGAGAAATGACAAGATCAATATAGTCGTGTAAACCGGGCCGATCATGTCTATTTCATTCAGGACGCCACTGCCCGATTGCCTGTTGAGTAGTGGATAGGCCAAGGCATAGGTCACGGGAATGGTTAGGGCAATCTTGATGGTTATCAGATACATGACTTACCTTCGTGGTATATTTCAGATAAATATTTACAAATCCTTGGCGTAGAAAAACCAATCGCTCTTTTTTGCCCCTGCTTTTTCATAGAACCGTTGTGCGGTGGTGTTGCTATTGGCGGTCAGCCATTGCAGACGACTCAACCCCTTTTCTTTGACCACGGTTGCGGCATGTTCGATCAATTGTCTGCCGATGCCATGGCCGCGCTGTTCGGGTAGTACAAACAAATCATTCAGGACACCGACCTCCTCGGCGCGGGAACTGGAGAAGGTGTAATAAATCGTGGCAAATCCGACGGCCTGTTGCTGGTGACGAAAGAGAAACAGTATGCCGCGGCTGTGGTCGTTGAGAAATCGGCTGAAGTGTCGCCGGTTCTTTTCCGGGTCGATGTCCGGCACCTGGTAGAATGCCTGATAGGACTCGATCAGGGGCAATATCTCCGCGAAGTTGTCGTTGTTGACGGTCTCGATCATGTGGCCTGCTTTTTTCGGAGTGTGGTGACCGTTTCGCCACCGATCCCCCAGTTGTCCGTTTCCACCTCGTCGATGACGACGACAGTAGTGTTTGGATTCTTGCCCAGTACATTGACCAACAGATCGGTGACGCCTTTGATCAGCTCTGCCTTTTGAGTAGCGCTGGCGCCTTCACGTGTGATTTTAATATTGACGTATGGCATGATTTGCTCCAAACACAAGGCGAATCCGGTGCGTTTATTAAATACGATTGCGCGGACTAGGAAAAGTGCTTTTACTATGAAAACATTCTGTAAAAACTATTTCTTCATATACCTTGCAAAGACCTCTGCCTCGGTGGCTTTAGCCGTGTCATTGGCAAAATCGTAAAATGGCGGTTTTCTATCGATAAAGATCTGGTGATCGAAGCTAAAATTGCTTTGGTCATCGAACAGGCCAGCGGGGATCATATGTTGTTGGCCCTGTTTCAATCGATAAAACAGGTGAGAACCGCAATGGTTGCAAAAACCCCGTTCCGCCCAGTCGCCGGTATCATAGATAGCGATGTGTTCTTTGCCTGAAAACTCAACCTCACTGCCGCAAGCCACCGCCATGTAGGGGCCACCACCCCAGTGCCGGCACATACCGCAATGGCAGGCGCCTACGCTCTCTATGGCCTTTTGGGCGGTAAAGCGGATTTTGCCGCACAGGCAGTGGCCGGTGGCTTTGAAGGTTTTCATGGTGTTTCTCCTTGTGCCTCATGGTGTAGTGGTAGATCGAGTTCGGGTACGTTCCAGACAACGAGATCGTAAAGACCGTTTTGTATCAGAAGATAACTGGCCGGTGTGTCGGTCCCATTGATGATGCGGTGCGGCCTGCCCGGTGGAATTTGGTAACTGCTGCCACAGGTTAGATTGCGTCTCTCGTATGGTAGTGCCAATTCTAGAATTGCGCTTCCTTTGCCGCCATAGAGCGTTTCCGTGACAAAAGTATGCGTGTGCCAGGAGCCTTGCTCGTCGATGGCCAGTTCTATGTTCGCCACGCGGGCATTGTTTTGATGGATATAGTCAAGACGTTTGCGCATGATCGGGCTTAGTCGCCGCTACCGCTATCGCCACCATCGGAGAAAGAACCGGTATCCGTTGAACTGCTGTAGTCGGTGAATGCGCTGTCTGTGATGTCCTGGGGATAATCTGAGTTCAGCGCAGAACAAATGGTGTGATAATCACATTGCTCGCCTGTCTCCCGGTGATAGCGATCAAATTCGTGGTGTGTGCAATACAAAGCGATGCCGTAGCAGGTATAGTCTGTGTTGAGTCGATGGCGTTCAATGGTTTGCCTGACCTGCTCCGGGCTATAGGTGCTGGTCTTGCCGAAATCTTTGGCCAATAGGTGTGGTAGCGTCTGTCGATATGACTTGATGGCTCGTCTCTTTTTGAATCTGGTAAAAAACATGCGGTGTCCCTCTGCGCCGACTGTTCAGGTAGGTTCGTGATGTATTGTTTTTACTAATTGGGCCATTCGTCGACCTAAAAATCTGGCAGTTGCCAGGTCGTCTGGGTGTGCATCTTCGCCCGCGGCCTGGGAGACGACACCTAATTGGCAACCAAATCGGTTCACGTCGTGGTCTTTTTGTCCATAGGCGGAATCCAGGCCGACCCAGAGCATACCGTGCTGGTTGGCAAAGGTTATCATGTACTGCAGTGTGCTGGATTGGTCGCCATTGGGTGCGCTGCCGCAGGTGATGCCGGCGGCGAGTTTGCCTGACCAGGCCTGCTCACACCAGATCTCGCTGGTGGCGTCGATGAAGGCCTTGAACTGAGCGGCGACATTGCCCATATAGGTGGGGGAGGCGAGAATGATCGCCTGACACAGGCTTAGTTGACGCAATACATCGCGGCGGGTAAAGCGGCCATTGACGATTTCCTCTCCGCGAATGCGATGCTGGTAAACATCAACAGATGTTGCTTCCATGGCGGTAACAGCGGCGTGCACCAGTTTTTCCGTTATGTCGGTGCTGCTGAAATAAATAATCCCGATTTTCACTGTGTATCCTTGGTTTGCACAGAGTGAAATCAAGCCTATCCGAGCGGCAGAGTTTTGTCTATCTTACTGCATTGTCTAATTTGCTACCGACACTACGCTGTTTAAATAGTGCCTGTTTTCTAATCCCTAGTGCGAATGGTTGTGAATAGGGTGATTTGAGCCGTTATACCCACGCAGACTGTCGTAGTGTTGAATCTGCTCTGGCTTGAGCAGGGACTTTTGAACCAAATGGGCAGTTAGATGTACTGACCGCAGCGTAGCCTGAAGTTTGCCGATCTCGTCCAATAGATTGTTTAGATTGTCGGTGTTGACGGAGCCGTCGGCGAACAACTGGTCGAGTTTCTGTTCCTTGTCGATCAATTGTCTGCCCAATGCAACGGCTTGTTCCTGCATGCTGTCGAAGTTGGATTTAGTGCGCTGGCGTTGTTCTGGTGATAGTTGAAGTTCTTGTTCGAGGTCCAAAACGTGCTTGGGCCCTGGGTAGTGGTTAAGCTCGGCTGCTTTGGCCATCCCCATGCCTTTTCCTTTTAGGTAGTCATCAATCTCCTGTTGCGATAAGGCTTTGATTTCCCTTTTTTCGAAGCCAGCATAAGTTGATGTGTTTGAGGCGCCCGCAGCAAGCGCAACCATGGCAAGAATACCGGTTATAAACTTTGTCATAGAGCCTCCTATTGTGGGTGAATGGTAGAGCTAGATAAAAATTACGCCTTGAAGTTTGTGGGATTCAAGTCTTACGTATCTGGATTTATAGGAGTATGAGGGGGGGGCGTAGTTCCCGGGGG
>DKAX01000250.1 GCA_002450975.1 Proteobacteria bacterium UBA6915 | reverse complement strand
TTCATCGGCGCCCGCTCCGAGGTCGTCGAAGGGGTCATCGTCGAAGAGGGTTCCGTTATCTCCATGGGTGTCTACATTGGCCAGAGTACACGCATCTTCAACCGTATGACCGGCGAAATCACCTATGGCCGTATCCCGGCCGGCTCCGTCGTCGTCTCCGGCAATCTACCGGCCAAAGATGGCAGCTACAGCCTCTATTGCGCCGTCATCGTCAAACAGGTTGATGAGAAAACCCGCGGCAAGGTGGGCATCAACGAATTGCTGCGCGACATCTAACCCTAGGCGGCCCTCATGTCGGATACATTGGAACTGGCCAAGGCGCTCATCGCCCGGCCGTCGGTCACCCCGGACGACGCCGGTTGTCAGGAGTTATTAATCCAGCGCCTGGAGGCGCTGGGTTTTGCCATCGAGCGCCTGCCCTTCGGTGAGGTCATTAATCTTTGGGCACGGCGCGGCACCGAAGGCCCGCTGCTGGCCTTCGCCGGCCACACCGATGTGGTACCCACTGGTCCAGAAGGCAAATGGCAATCCCCGCCCTTCACGCCTACCGAGAAGGACGGCATGCTCTACGGGCGCGGCGCCGCCGACATGAAGGGCAGTATCGCCGCCATGACCACCGCCTGCGAGCGTTTTATTAAGAATCACCCTGACCATCGCGGCTCCATCGCCTTCCTCATCACCAGCGACGAAGAGGGCCCCAGCATCAACGGCACCGTCAAGGTGGTGGAACACCTGGAGGCGCGCAACGAAAAGATCACCTGGGCCCTGGTGGGCGAACCCTCCAGCAGCAAGCAACTGGGGGATGTGATCAAAAACGGTCGGCGCGGCTCGGTCAGCGGTAACTTAAAGGTCAAAGGCATTCAAGGTCATGTCGCCTATCCCCACCTGGCACGCAACCCTGTGCATACGGCGGCGCCGGCCCTGGCGGAACTGGCGGCCACCGAATGGGATCAGGGCAATGAATTCTTCCCGCCCACCACCTTCCAGATCTCCAACATTCACGCAGGCACCGGCGCCACCAACGTCATCCCTGGCGAACTGGAGGTGTTGTTCAACTTCCGCTTCTCCACTGAACTGACCGTGGAGGTGATCAAACAGCGGGTACACGCCATCCTGGATAAACATGACCTGGAGTACCAGTTGGAGTGGACCGTCTCCGGCCCCCCCTTCCTCACCGCCAAGGGCGAATTGGTGGAGGCCTGCGTGGCGGCGATCCGTAATGTCAGTGGCATTGAAACCGAACTCTCCACCAGCGGCGGCACCTCCGATGGCCGCTTTATCGCCCCTACCGGTGCGCAGGTGGTGGAACTGGGGCCACTCAATGCCACCATTCATAAGATTGACGAGTGTGTAGGCATAGAAGATCTCGACAGACTTTCTCAGATTTATGAACAGGTTTTAAACCATTTACTGGTGTAAAAAATGTCCGGGGAAACGGACATTGTCCACAGTGCCCCCCGGTCCATTCCTCTACACTGGCCAGCCGACACCAGTCCGGGCCATGACTAATGGAAAACATGGCCTTGGAATCTATCTTCACCATCCGGTAGAATGTTTGACTTGGCACGCATCCAACAGGGAAAGAGGGGAAGTAGAGCCATGAGGGGAAACAAAAGGATTGCTATTGTGACGAAACACTATCTGAAAATCTGTCTGGCACTGGCACTGATACCAGTCTCCACGGCCATTGCCGGTTACAGCTCCAGCCAAGGGGCCAGCGGCCTGATCCATATGCGCACCGCCGACACCCTGGGAGACGGCGCTACCGGCATTACCGTCAGCGCCCAGGTTGACTCTTTCAATTCTGAATTCGGCGGCAGCGGCGAGGCCTATTTCAAACCCATTACCAATGTAACCTACGGCCCCCGCCATGACATGGAACTGGGTTTGAATCTGCCCTTTACCGCCGAACTCAATGACGACGTTGTCGGCCTGCCTTATGCCGAGGGCTTTGTCAAATACCGACTATTAGGCTCACCGGTGCGCGGCTATGGAGTCGCAGCCAGCCTCTATGGCGCCCTCTTCACCCCTGAGTCCGAGTTATCCATTGCCAGCGGCAAACCCTATTACGGCGGCGAACTCAACCTAAGCATCTATGGCGATACCGCCAGCCTGCACATGAGCATCGGACAGGAACAAAGCGACAGTAAGTATTTCACCAATGATCCCGTCTCGGAGCTTAAAAACACCATAAACCTGGGCGTAGAACTGCACCCCAGCGATATCGTTACCGGCTACATGGAGTTGCTCTATACCCGGACGCGGGACACTGGCGATGACAACATCATCTTCGCACCCGGCATGCGCTTCACGCCACGGCACCATATCTCCTATACCCTGGGACTGGCCTACGGCGTACCGCGCAATATGTCTCAACCCGACACCCGCGTATTGGTTGGCATCAACTACACCTTTAACAAGCCGGCCATCCTGCGCGGCAAGTTTGTCGACCACAGCCAATATGAGATCGAGGCCAAATTAAAAGCCCTGAATGAATCCCTGGAGATTATGCAGGCACGTGTAAAAAACCTGGAATCGGGGGCCGTCGAGGTCAATCGCCCCACAGGCAAAGAGACGGGCAAAGGCAAGGACGGCGACAAGAAACTGATCCGTATCGAGGTCATCAACGCCTCGGGTAGAGAGGGTCTGGAAAAGACCTTCGCCGAGAAGCTGACCAAAGAGGGCTTCATCATCGCCAAGACCTCCTCACGTCCGCTGTCCACCGTGCAACAAAGCATCATCTATTTTGAAAATGGCATGCAGCCCTATGTGGACATCATCGGCGACGTCGTATTGAACAAGGATTACTTCTCAGCGGTACTGGATTTGCCGGGTAATATCGATATTCGCCTGTTGATCGGTCACGACCAACGCTAGGCATCGGCGGCAAGCATATTCAGTCATATTGAGGGGCAGATCTTGAATCAGGAAAAAATGGGTTCGCGCGAATTGGGGCTGGTCTTGGGTCAACAGATCCTGGGCGTGGACGATCTGCACTATGGCCTGTGGGGCGCGGACCTAGAGGTCAAGTTTAGCAATCTGGCCACCGCCCAACAGCGTTACACCGACAAGATCATTGCCTCCCTGCCATCCCTGGACAAAGGTCCGGTCAAGGTCCTGGACATCGGCTGCGGTACCGGCCACATCCTGGCACAGATGATCGATCGTGGTTATCAGGTGGACGGTGTTATTCCCGCCGCCAACCTGGCTCGCATCGTGCGTCAACGCATCGCCGAGCGGAACAACAAAACCAGCCAGGTGTTCGAGTGCAAACTGGAGGAGTTTCCCGCCGATCGTTTTCAGGGTCACTACGACGTCGCCCTGTTCAGTGAAAGCTTCCAATACATCGAACCATCCATCTCACTACCCATCGTCAGCAAGATCCTGAAGCCGGGTGGTACCCTCATCATTTCCGACTTTTTCAAGACCACGGCACACGGCGACGGCGCCCCTGGTGATGGCACCTTCGGCGGCGGCCACCCCTGGGACAAGTTTCAGCGCGTAATGGCCGACATGCCCTTCCACCAGGAACTGGATCAGGATATCACCGCACAGGTCAGTCCCAATCTGGCCCTGGTTAATGAACTGCTGATGCACAAAATTCTGCCCGTGGGTCAGACACTGGGGCGCTATATGCGCGACAACTACCCGCGCATCTCCTGGCTGGGGAAAAAACTCTTTGGTAAAAAATTTCAGCGCAAGGTGGCGACGAAGTATTTTTCCGGGCATCGCAGTCAGGCGGTGTTTGAGCGCTATAAGACCTACCATTTCATGATCTTTCGGCATAGTGCGCAGTAGGGATTGATCGTTGTTCCTTGCTAGCGGGGAACGAGGGTAACTTTGTTTCGCTGCGCGAAGATTGTTTTTAATGCCGTTCTCGGACGGGACCTGAGCGTATTTGGCGAAGAAATGCTGAATGAAACCCGCAGGGGTTCTACAGTGCAAGCCGAGTGACTTTCGTTTCGGTG
>DKAX01000092.1 GCA_002450975.1 Proteobacteria bacterium UBA6915 | reverse complement strand
CCCCAGATGCAAGTCTGTCATGAACGCCGCGGCGATCAACACACCGTCGACAAGATTGTGCATACCATCACCAATCAACACCAGCGTGCCGGCTGCCTGACCGTGTTGATGTTCGTCAGGGGCGTGGGCCTCACAATGTTCCGCATGACAATGGCGCCATAACACCATTTTCTCCAGCAGGAAAAATCCCAATATGCCAAGCAACACCGTCAAACCTAGCGTATGGAAATCCTGCACACCTTGCATAGCATGGGGCAACAGGGCGAGAAATGCCGCTCCGAGCAAGGCGCCAATCGCGAAACTGACAAAATGCGGCAGAGTGCGATTACGGACCGTATCCGGCAGCAGCAAGAATATCGCCGCCGCCAGCACACTGAGCACGCCGCCCAGCAGACTGAACAAGATAATCCAGACAAGCAAACTCACACACCATCCCCACTTAGTGACTAACTGCGCGCATGTTACTCGATCACCGCCACTCAGGCTTGATTAGTTTCGATCCAGATGACACTTGCCATACGCCCCGTCACGCCATCACGGCGATAGGAATAGAAATTGTCCGCTTCGTGCCAGGTGCAGTGCTCGCCACCGCTAATGGCATTCACCCCTCGACTCATAAGACGCTGGCGTGCCAGTTGATACATATCCATCCACCAGTGTCCCGCACGACTGGCGCGAAACGCCGTTTTGGCGCTCGGGTTCTGCTGCACAAAGGCATGGTGTACTTCTTCACCCACTTCATAGGCACTCGGTCCAATGGCCGGTCCCAGCCAGGCTAATAGCTGATCGCCAGGCAGGTTCAGTGCCTTCACGGTGCGTTCAATGATGCCCGCCGCCAGGCCACGCCAGCCGGCATGCACCGCCGCCACGCGTCGTCCCTCACGATCGCACAGCAAAACGGGCAGACAATCGGCCGTCAAGACCGCACAGATCACCCCGGCTCGATCGGTGTAAGCCGCATCCGCTTCGATGACCTGCCCCGGGCCCTGGTCCAAAAGCAGACCGGCATCCACAACCGTTCGACCATGCACCTGATTGAGCCAGATCGGCGCGCTGGGTAAATGAAGTCGACGGCGGTTTTCCGTCACGGCATCGGCTTCATCGCCCACATGCAACGCCAGGTTCAGTGATGCATACGGCCCCTGACTGATGCCCCCCCGCCGCCAGCTGGTCCCAGCACGAATGTGTGCCGGCGCCTGCCAGTTGGGCAGCAACCACAGCTCGCTGTTCAATCTCGTCGTCATTCCAGTGGCTCCCACCACTCGGTTTGATCCTCCAGTGCGGCAACTTCCGCATCGGCACGCAAATCTGTCAGCAGTTGTTCCATATCTGCCGGTAGGCTGGCTTTCCATTCCAGGGATTTGTGGCTTTGTGGATGAACCAGCCCCAGGCGTCCGGCATGCAATGCCTGGCGTCGAAAGCCCCGCAGGGTATTGGCCAGGGTTTCGCTACAGCCTTTGGGTAACCGCAAGCGACCGCCGTAGACCGGATCCCCCACCAGGGGATAATGGATATGCGCCATATGCACTCGAATCTGATGCGTGCGCCCGGTCTCCAGGCGACAGCGAATCCAGCTATGGGCACGAAACCGCTCTACCACCCGATAATGGGTCACGGCCGGTTTGCCGTTCGGTGTTACGGCCATGCGTTTGCGCTGCACCGGGTGGCGACCGATAGGCGCCTCCACCGTGCCCCCGGCCGTGATCAGACCGGTCACCACCGCCTCATACTCGCGTAACAGACTCCGCGTCTGCAGTTGCTCAACCAATGATTTCTGCGCCGGTAACGTTTTGGCCACCACCAACAAGCCGCTGGTATCCTTGTCGAGGCGATGCACGATGCCAGCGCGGGGAATGGTGCTGAGAGCAGGATCATGATGCAACAGGGCGTTAACCAGGGTGCCGGCAGGATTACCAGCCGCCGGATGCACGACCAGTCCGGCAGGTTTGTTAATTACAATCAGTTGTGCATCTTCATATACGATATCCAGCGGAATCGCTTCCGCTTCCCAGACAGTCAGTTCCTCCAGTTCCGCCTGGATCTCAACTTGTTCCCCGCCCCATACCTTGTCGCGACCCCGCAACAGTTGGCCATTGACCCGCACCTTGCCCGCCTTCAACCAGTGGCTCAGGCGCGAGCGGGAATACTCACTGAACAATTGCGCCAGGGCCTGGTCGAGGCGCATACCAGCACACGACGCGGGGATCTCGCCCTGTAAAATTTGCGTAGTTGTCATTGCGGGTAAGAATGCCTCAGGGTGTTCGTCAGTATCCCGCGATTTATCATCGCGGTTTATAAGAGTATACTGCCGCTTCGAAAACGGCATTATACCGAGACAACCCGGCCAATCATTGCTTAACCAACCAGATTAACCAGATACGAAATCACCTTCATGCTGCGACTACCATCGATTGTTCTAGTTTTGCTTTTCATTTTGGGCCTGTTAGGCTGCTCGACTTCACCGGATGCCGACGATCCCACCGCTGGCATGACCGCCGAGGAAATCTACGAAGAGGCGAAAGCGGAACTGGATAATGGTCAGTATGAAACGGCTATTCAGTTCTATGAGCGACTCGAATCACGGTTCCCCTATGGCATCTACGCCGAACGGGCACAACTTGAAGTTGCCTATGCCTATTTCAAGTACAATGAGCCGGAATCAGCAATCCTGGCAGCGGAACGTTTCATTAAACTGCACCCCAACCACCCGAACGTGGACTATGCCTATTACCTGCGAGGCCTGGCCAGCTTTGATGCCAATCAATCCCTCATGAACCGTATCTTCAAACAGGATCCCACCGAACGGGATCCCAAGGCC